>CALQOD010000095.1 GCA_943332105.1 Chitinophaga pinensis
CCCGAATTAATGAATCAGTTTTTGACCAACGGAAGCCGATCAATTCCCAAATGCATATTATTTAATAAACAAAACGGTGAAGTGCTGGGAACTTGGGGTCCACGTCCAGAGGAAATTAAAAATTGGCTTGCCGAATTAAGATCGGAAAATCCTGAAATGCCCAAACATGATTGGGAAATTGAGCTTCACAAATATTACACTAAAAATAATGGAGCTGCTATTATGAGCGATTTAAGTAAAATTATTGGCGGTTTAATTTAATACCCTTTTTCAAATCTTGATAATCTAAATAGTAAAGTAGTTTTACACTAACAACATCCATTTTAGGATGAATAAAAAGATTTTTGGTATTGACCCTATAATCTCTCGTGATATCATTGCTGGCCGCATCTTCAATACTGTTTTTGTATACAATATTCAAAACACTTCCTGGTGAAAATCGATATTCGTAAACAAGGTCAATGTTGAACAAGTCTAATTTAAAATCATTATTACCCGCGTAGTTATTATAATCTGAAAGGTCGCCGTTATCTAATAAGTAAAAGTGCTTTTTATAATGACCAGTAATCACATAATTTCTTGCTCTTAAAGTAAGGTTCATCTTATCGTTGATGGTATAGGAGCAATTTATTTCATTCGTGTAGGTGTCTAGTCGTCTTAGTCCAAAAATGATAGAAGTATCTTCTGTTGGGACATAACCAATATTAGCAGGATCCAAGTTGTAATTGAAAGATGTTGTTATAAATAAATGATCATTAGGACGGAATCGCAAACTCAAACTTGGGTTATAGCCTTCGCTTTTATACTCATCTAAAAAGTTGGAAATATTCAAACTTACATCATAAGCAAACTTCTTTCGATAATCGGTACTAAATCCGACATAGCCATAAAAATACCGATACCCATGAAAATAATATCCAGGCTCACGTGGTTCATACATATCATAGTTTCTATTAGGAGTAAAGCCACCACCAAAAAACACAGCATTGTAATTTAAAAAACTAGTAAACCCGTTTATGTCAAGTGAATTGACCCCTTGTTTGCCAGTTTTAAAATCTCGCTTGTCTGTATATTGAAGATTAATAAATCCTTCTCTCAAAAACTTCCACGGCTGAAACAAATTATACTTTACATAACCAATATTTGTTTTCACTCCTGGTACTTCATAATAGCCAAGATCAGTTACATTATAGGAAGTATCAACAACCTGCGACTGAACACCAAATTTAAAATTTCCACTTACTTTACCAGCTTTCAAATTATAACGATACCCTTTTAAATCGTTTGATTCATTTGAATGAAACTGTTGTAACGAATAAACTCCATCACCAAAAATAGCATAGTTATTATTCTTTGTAAATAATGAAAATCCACCGCCGGTAACATTCGCATCTTTATTTTGATTCCTTCGAGTTGTATTCAAATTAATCAGATAAAAATTATTGTTATTCTTGTACTGCTTATCGAATACAAGAATATTGTAATTGGCAAAAGGCTCTGTTAAAACCTTACGCGCTTCACCGCTATTACTTCGAATCAAAGCATAAGTATTATCTGTTGTTGCATTAAAAAATCCAACACCCAAACCATTATTTAAACGACCTGAAACCTTGGTTGAATTCATTAACTTACTTTGTAAAGGATTACTAATTATTACATCACCAGAATCTAAGGAACTGCTTGAACTTAAAAAGCCGCTTGGTGTTTTCCCAATTCTTCTAGAGTAAAACAAATTGCCTTTGGTAAATAAATCTACCCCCTCTTGAAAGAAAGGTCTGTTTTCATCATAAACAATTTCATTATAGCTTAAGTTTTTTACTTTATTATCTGATTGTACCTGACCAAAGTCTGGCAGTAATGTCATATCTAAAGTAAAACGATCATCAATCCCGTATTTAATATCAGCTCCTGCACTCCAACTATATGTATTTGCATAGGAATAATTGTTTAGTTCGTATTGTGGACTACGCTCATAACTTAAAGCTGCATAGGGAGTAAGGGATAAGCGTACAGGAGTTTTTATATTTTCAATACCATTGAGATGGCCCCAATAAGATAAAGGGTTAGCAATTCCTGAGGGTGTTAAACTCCATTGAATTAATTCTCTTTCTCTCCTTATATAGCGTAAAAATTGCACATTCCAATTCTGCAAATTTGCATTAGGAAAGCGAATAGCAGAATAGGGGATTTCCATTTCAATATTCCATCCTTCTGAAGTGATTTTTACTGCGCTATTCCATACTGCATTAAAAGTATAATCTTGATATTTACTGTCTATCTGAACACCACTTGCATAAACTCCAAATTGAAATGCATCTTGATGATTACCATAGGGGTCAATTTTAAAATAAAAATAATCTGCATTCATATCCATTTCATCTCGTTTTCCTAACTGATGTAGAATACTATCGGGATGATGGTCGAGTAATTCAGCGAATACATAGATTGCATTATCGGTGTAGCCAATTCTAATATTGGTAGTTTGACTTGGAATACCTCCTTCAATGGGGCGTGATTGAACAAAATCATTTGAAATAATTGTATTTTTCCATTCTGATTCATCCATTTTTCCATCTACAGTGGGTGACGTTTTAAAACGAATTGCATTTAGCGTTTTTAAAGTGTCCTGGGAAAAAACATTCGTGCAATTGAAAATCAATATAAATAGAAACACTAAAGTCGCGAAAACACTCTTTGACAGAAAATAGCGTTTAATTAATAGAACCATAGATTTGATACATCTTAAAATTAATTGCAAATCTACAATTAAAATCAGAAAGTTAATTTAGCGTTAATGACATTTGATAATCATTCGCAATTAATACATTTGACAAGTGAAAAAATCAGGCTTTCGTTTTACAGTTTTTATTATGAGTCTTGCGTTGGCAGGATTGATAATGTTACAGGCCTATTGGATCTTACACGATTTTAAATTAAAGGAGCAGCAATTTGACCAAACGGTTATGCTTGCATTGAATGATGTTGTTTCTAAAGTAGAACAACAAGAAAATATGAAAATTGTTGTACAGAATTTCATTTCTCACAATGATTCAGTGGGATCCTCCAACATCAAAAATGACAGCGTATTAAACCATCTCGGTAATTATATTGGCAATAATCAAATTAACATTGGTGGTAATAACGATTTTTCACTCGTCGCACAAGAAATCAGAAATAAGGTAAATGAAATAAAAGCTAATCGCAAGTCAAATAAGGATTTTAATAATAATCTACTGGTTGATTCTTCCATTGATATTCGAATTATTAAGGATATTGAACAAAAAGAAATTCTCTCTTTTAATTTAAGCGATGAATCAGTTATTATGGATTCTATTGAGCGGGAAGCAGAGAGAAGAATGGAATCCAAGTTTAATAAACTAAACACCTTAATGAATAAACTTACTTTTCAAATTAATGATAGAAATAAAAGTTTAATTGAGCGAATACCACCTAAAGTTTTAGATAGTATTATTCAAAAAGAATTTGAAAATAGAAGTATACCTGAAAAGTATTTTTATGGGATAAAGCAATCCAGAAACAAGTTCGAGTATATCAGCAAAGGAACTGATTCAACTTTGCTATCCAAATCTAGTTTTTCAATTGTGTTGTTTCCAAATGATATTCTGAAAAGGAATGAACAACTTACAATATCATTTCCTTCTAAGATTGAGTTTTTATTTTATTCAATTTTGCCAATTGTAATTAGTTCTGTAGTTTTTTCCCTTATAATGATTGTAGGATTTATTTATGTTATCAGCACTGTATTTACGCAGAAGAAACTTGCTGAGATTAAAAGTGATTTTATAAACAATATGACGCATGAGTTTAAAACCCCTATTGCAACAATTTCTATTGCCAATGAATCATTAAAAAATCCGAAAGTGTATTCAAGTCCTGAAAAAATGGATTATTATACAGGTGTAATTCGTGATGAGAATAAACGTATGTTACGTCAAGTTGAAGTTATGTTGCAAATGGCACAACTGGAGAAAGGTGAATTGAAACTTAAACATGAAGCGATAAATTTAAAAGAAGTAATTGAGGAAGCTATAAACAGTAGTTTGTTATCTGTTGAAAATAAAAACGGAAAAATAACTTTTGATGCCACTGATTTATATCCAAAGATTAATGGGGATAGAAATCATCTTGTTAATGTAGTCAGTAATTTAATTGATAACTCAATAAAGTATTCGGACAAACCACCAGAAATAAAAATATTTTTGAAAGACGTTAATGGACATATTCAAATTGCTGTCGCTGATAATGGAATAGGAATGACGAAAGAAGTACAAAAGAGAATATTCGATACTTTTTACAGAGCTACTTCTGGCAACGTACATGATGTAAAAGGATTTGGATTAGGATTAAGTTATGTCAAAGCGATAGTAGAACAACATAAAGGATCAATTTTCGTTGATTCTGAAATTAATAATGGAAGTACATTTACAATTGATTTACCTTGTTAAAAAATACTAAATGAAGGCAAAAATTTTATTAGTAGAAGATGATGTTAATTTTGGTAACGTCTTAAAGAAATTTTTAGAATTGGAAGAGTATTCTGTTTCGCTATCAAGAGATGGAATGGAGGGCTTAGAAGCATATCAGAAAAAATCATTTGATTTAATTATACTGGATGTGATGATGCCAAAGATGGATGGATTCTCATTGGCTGCTAAAATCAGGGAAGAAAACAAAAAAACTCCTATCATTTTTTTGACAGCCAAGGGAATGAAGGAGGATATGATCAGAGGTTACGAAGCGGGTGCTGATGATTATCTGACGAAGCCATTTGATACAGAAGTATTGCTTTATAAAATCAATATTATTTTAAAACGATCATTAGGAATTATTGACTTGGATGGTCAAACAGATTTTAAAATCGGTGAATATGATTTTGATTATAAGCTAAGGCAAATACACCGACTAGGGAAAACAGAGAATCTCTCGCCAAAGGAGGCTGATTTACTTCGTTTGCTATGCGTACATCAAAATGATTTGTTGACTCGACAGAAAGCGCTAAAATTGATATGGGGCGATGATAATTACTTTAATGGACGAAGTATGGATGTTTTTGTAACTAAAATCAGAAAATACTTAAAAGATGATTCAAGAATTGAGATTGCTACTCTACATGGAAAAGGAATCAGGTTACTAGTATCTCAATGATTATTTGATAGCATCAATTACTTCCTGACTCATAGGATTTTTACCAGATCTAAATCGGTGTATTAGATTTCCGTTTTCATCTAGTAAGAACTTTTCAAAATTCCATCGGATATCACCTGTAAAATCAGGATTATCTTGCGTAGTTAACCAATTAAAAAGTGGGTCAATATTACTGCCTTTAACTGATACCTTAGACGCCATAATAAATGTTACTCCGTAATTCTTTTGACAAAAATTGCTGATATCTGAATTTGAGCCTGGTTCTTGTCCACCAAAATTATTGGCAGGAAATCCTACGATAACTAGTTTGGATTTATAAAGCTTGTAAAGATTTTCTAAGTCTTCATATTGCGAAGTATAACCACATTTAGATGCAGTATTTACTACCAATATTTTTTTTCCTTTAAAAGATGAAAAAGATATTGTTTTTCCATCAATTGTTTTAAATTCAAAGCTATGTATTGAGCTAGTTGAATAAAAAATAAGTAAAGCTGTTAGTATTAATGTTTTCATCATGAGATAACATATATTTAAAGTAATTGTTTTAACTAAACTATTTTTCTTTTAAATTTGAGCAAACTTTTCAATATGCGGTTTTTAGTTAAAGTAATGTCACTAGCCCTTGCAATCTTTTTGATTGCTTCATTTATGCCAGGGGTATCTGTCAACGGAATGTCAGATGCTATAATGGTTTCTTTAGTTATAATTCTGCTTAATATTTTTTTAAAGCCTCTATTAGTATTTCTCACCCTGCCAATAACAGTAGTTTCTTTAGGTTTGTTTTTATTGGTAATCAATGCATCAATAATATTGATAGCCTCTAATCTACTTCATAGCGGATTTAAAGTGGATGGTTTTGGGGTTGCTTTGTTATTTAGCATTCTGATTTCCATCACTAATTCTATATTAGAAAGAATATCGCAACGTTTAGATAATCGCTCAAATCGCTAAACTTATCTATTGCAAATATTTTTAAAATCGCAATACCCGCATTTTCTATAATCTTCAGTTTGATTAAAAGGAATGGCAGGATTCATAATTGTTGAAATAAGATTTTTCAAATTATCTTCAAACTCATCTATTATATCTTTAGTAATTGGTTTCCCCTTCGATAAAAAAGAAATTGTTTTTGAATTCTTTTTTAATAAGTAGGCTCCGCCTAAAATTTCCTTATCAGCGTATGACAAACCTTCTTCTACTTTGTTTTGTCTGTTTTTAAAAATATAAACATAAAGAAGGAGTTGAAATACAATTTTATAATCTGAATTATTAAAGATTACTATAAATTCTTTTGGAATCTCAATTTTTCCACTTCCGGTTTTATAGTCAAGAATTCTTATTTGATTGTTTACTAAATCTAGTCTATCAAATACTCCTTTTATTAAAACTTTGTTTGTTGCATCTAAATTAAACTCATATGAAAAATTATCTTCAATGTTTACGATTTTAATGTTTTTTTCATTTTGATCAATTTGCAGAATTCGTTTTATAAGTTCTTTGATTACTCCTTGCAAAAGATAGTCGTTTCCAATTAAAACTTTATCAGAATATTCTTCTTTGGTTGCTTCTAAAACAACTTTCTCTATTTGTTGCAGTGAATTATTAAAAAAATCTTGTGAAATATCTTTTTGATTTTTATAAATAATCTCCATTGCTTTATGAAGAATTCTACCAAACATCATTTGGTCAATTATTTTTATATCGTCTTGCTTTTTAAGTTTGGCAATATTTTCAAAATAAAATTTTAAAGGACAAAAGATATAAGTTGAAATAGACGATGCCGAGAATCCTTTCCCTTTTTTATCAGCAGAAATATCCACATTAATGTACTTTTCATTTAGACGTTGAATTATTTCATCTGTTTTTTCAATAATTATGGAATCTGCTTTTAAAGGTTCAAGTGGTGTTTGATATTGTAGATATTCTATTTTAATATTTTTATTATGCTTCGCAAGTTCATTTTCAATTTGTAAAATAAACCTTGATTTTTCGCCTCCTCCAGTACTCGTCATTTGATTACTATAAAACAAACTTAATTCATCGCAACGCTGAATTAGGCGATAAAAATGATATGCGGTCACAGCCTCTTGTTCTTCTTTGCATGGCAGCGAATAAAACTTACGAATTGCATAAGGTATTAATGACTTAGAGATTGAATTAGAAGGCAATGTTCCTTCATTAACATTCGCAATGAAAACAAATTCATAATCGGTTAATCGGGTTTCAAGAAATCCGTTAATATTAATTACTTCTCCTTCGTTTGCTTCAATTGGAATTCTGATTTTATTAAGATGATTAATAAGTAAATTCCAATAAGCTTGTACGCTTATTTCAGTATCAATGCTTTTTAATAAATTACCAAAAAGTTCAATCTCCGTTTTAATACAATTAATAATTTGTTTTTGATAATGTATACCTGGCTCATTGAATTGTGATAATAAATTTGCAATGAACTTATGTTCTTCTTTAAAATTAGATGAGGGAATTAGCAATGATTTTTTAAGGTCCTCGATAGATTTATGCAGAACAAGAAATAGGTTATTAAACGATTCAATATCAAATAAACTTGAAACAATCGAATCAATGTTAGTTTCTGCATTTAACAATTGAGAACGAATATTTTTTATTTTTTTAATAAAAGTCAATATTGGAAATGACGCTAACGCTAATCCCATAGAAGGATTATAAGGAACATTATTTTTGTCTAATACCTGCAACAATGGAATTAAAAGGGAATCGTCTGGTAGAACAACAACTGCCTTTGACAATTCAGTAGAAGACATACCCTGAAACTTTTGAATTATTTCCAATCCGATATCTTTCGCCATTGCAGTAGCGCCGTTTGATTGGATAATATTTATTTTTTTCTGAGTCTGAGTGAGGTCATTGCTAATAAAATTACTAGCCTTTAACATTACACCTTTTCTTAAATAATTTCCGGCTTCCTGGTTTTTATCATTTGTATAATAAGTATCTGCATCTTTAAAAACGACAGCATTATTATTTTTAATTAAAAAGTCAATAATTACTTCTTCTGATTTTGTTAAAGCATAAAAACCTGCAAACACTATACAGTCAAATTGTTTAAACCATTTATTAGTTTGAATTGATTGTGCAGTTTTTCTCCAAGCTAAGCCTTCATAGCAATAATTGTTTTGGGTAAGGATTTTATGGTACTCCTCATATAACTTAGGGAGTAATTCCCAATAAGTAAGAAATGATAGCTTTAGTGGTGATAATGGTGTCATTGAAAATTCGCTCCAAAAACGGTTTAATAATTCTGTTTCAACATCATCATTAGAAAACATTAACTCGATTTCTTTCACATCGAATATCCGTTTAAATATTTTTTTGGTATCAATTAAATTCCTGTCAATCTCATCAAAGTCAACTAGTATTTGATCTCCCCATTTTAGAAACTCATCTAGATCCGCACTGTTATCTAAATTTTTATAAGCAGTGAATAAATCAATGAATAGTCTTGTTTCATTTGCGATTGGAAAATCAGAACAAAGTTCCATTAAATCTGCAATAGGAATACAGGTAGGTAAAAAACCTGGCTTCGTACTAAGTCTGCCTAATTTCCTTTCAATTTGAATAGCTGCTCTCCGCGTTGGAACGATGATAAGAGAGTTTGATGATAATTTGGGATATATCGATTCTGTTAGTTGATCTAGGAAAGAAATCATGCGTTAAATTTTATATAAAAATAAAAAAGTCCCGACAGTAATGCCGGGACTTTAAAAATAATTTTAATTTATTATTAGTGCTTTACAACAAACTTCTTCGTTAAAGTACTATTGTTTTGAGTTACTTTTAAGAAATAAACACCATTGCTCATAGAAGTCAAATCTAATTCACGAGAATTGAATCCTTGAATTGCATTAACACTCATGTTATTAATTAATTGACCCATCATATCATAAACTTCGATAGAAGTATTTTCCATGTTTGGTGTAAAATAATTTACAGTTAATGTTGTGTTAGCTGGATTAGGGAATAAATTCAATCCTTCTAAAGCTGTTAATTTTTCAGCACTTATAACATCACCTGAATTTTCTTCACTACCATCAATTGAACGGAAGTTAGTAGCACCTGTACTAAGACGGAAATGGTAACATGAAGTTGCATTAAATGCACTTGCATATCCGTAAACCTGAATATAATAAGTAGCTGCTAAAGTTGATGTATTATAAATTACTGTTTCACTTGAAGTACCTGCTAAAGCTGAAGATGTTAAAGTTGTTCCAGCAGAATTGTATAATGCTAAATCATAATCGGCAGGTAACTGATCTAATACCACTTTAATTTTAGGCGCAGCAGCAGTAGTTACAAACTTGAACCAGTCTTTATCAGTTGATGTTCCGATTTTTGCATAGATATCTGTATTTACTGCAATAGTTTTAGCAGCTGTACGAGAGTTATTAGCTTCATAAGTATCTGTACATGTTGTAGAAGCAGCTGAAGTTGTAAACGTTCCTGTTGCAGAAGCTGTTCCAGCCGTTCCTGAACATGTAGCAGTTACCTGGTATTGATAAGCAGTAGCAGCAGTTAATCCTGTTAATGTTGCAGTAGCAGCCGTTACAGTTACGCTGTTTGTCCAAGTAGCAGAAGTTGAAACTCTGTATTGAACTAAATAACTTGAAGCACCTGTTACAGCACCCCAGCTAACTGTAGCAGATGATGATGTTATTGAAGATGATGCTAATGATGCAGGAGTACCACAAGCAGCAGCAGCCGTTGTAGTAAAGTTAGCTAATGTTGAAACTGTACCTAATGTACCAGAGCAAGAAGATGTAACTTGGAATTCGTATGCAGTTGAAACAGTTAATCCTGTTAAAGCAGATGAAGTTCCAGCTGTTGATACAGTTGTCCAATTAACTGAACCAACAGCACGATATTGTAATGAATAAGCAGTAGCACCAGAAACCGCTGTCCAGCTAACTGTAGCAGATGTAGATGCAACAGAAGAAGA
>CALQOD010000096.1 GCA_943332105.1 Chitinophaga pinensis
AAGTTGCTCGTAATTTCTGCTGTTGGTTCAAAATCCAAAATCATTTTTTTCAGGCGATCAGCCGCTGGCGTTTCATCTTCGATAATCAGAATTCTCATGGTGTGTTTTTAATTAGTGGTAATTCTACAATAAATTGTTTATCGGTTCGGATAACGGCAACATCCTGTTCGGTTAGTATTTTATAACGGCTAAAAATATTATTTAATCCGATACCTGTTGATGGGTCATGTGTCTTTTTCGGATTTAAATTATTCGAAACAACCAAAAACTGGTTTTTCTCATTTATTGAGATATCAATTTGCAACGGTGTTTCATGCGACACGGCATTGTGCTTAATGGCATTTTCTACTAATAGCTGTATCGATAATGGAGGTACTGAAAATTGTTCTTTAAAAATTGAAGGAACATTAATATTAAGCTTAAGATATTCGCCAAAACGTTTTTGCTGTAAATAAAAATAAGCACTCACTATATCCAGCTCTTCTGCTAACCATATAACATCTTTATCGCGGTAATTTAACATGCTTCTGAAATAATCAGAAAGTGTTTCTACATAGTCAACGGCTTTATCTTGATTATCTTCTATAATAGTTATTAGTGTATTGAAACTATTAAAAAGAAAATGGGGATTAATCTGACTTTTCAAGGTTTCATATTGATACTCCATTTTTTCTTTTTTCATCGCCTCCATATTTCTCAAGCGAATATCACGTTCACGTATATACCAAATTAAAACACCAGTACTTAATAGTATAACTAATGTAATAAACCACCATTGCTTTATTAACGGCTTATTTATTTTGAAAGAATAACTAGCGGAAGAAGGATTAATAAATTTATTATTGACAGAAGCCTCTAATTCAAATGTGTATTTACCAGGTGGAAGATTCGGGAATGTGACGATTTTATCTTTTGTAGAAATCCATTGATTAGAAAACCCTACCAGGCGATAGCGATAATGAACTGCTTCTGGATTAGCATACCAAAGCCCTATAAATTCTAATGAGATTTGGTTTTGATTGTATTCGAAAACACTATCTTTTGCACTTAACCCATGCTTCATGAAAGCATAAATACGACAGATAGATGTTAGTGGTTTTGTTACTTCAGAATAGCGTGATTTGATTAAACGCATTAATCCATCTTGCTTACCTATCCAAATATTTCCATTCGCATCATTACAAAAAGCATTTAAGTTGCAATTTAAAAATTCAATTCCCGCCTCAACTCCAATGTAATCTATCTCCATCGTAACTGGATTAATTTTATCTATGCCTTTGGTGTGGATTACAATAATATTTCCTTGCCAGTCCATGGTAATTCCTGTAATCTCATTATCACGAAGACCGTCTTTAATACTCAAATGATAAAACTGTGATCCATCAAATCGATAAATCCCATGATTGAGCGTACTAAACCAAATATTCCCTTTCTTATCCTCTGTTATAGAATAAACAACAACATTATTTTCTCCATCAAACTTATTATAGCTTTTGTATTTTCCTTTATCCAGACAGCTAAGTCCTTTGCCATCAGTACCAAACCAAACTCTATTTTTTGAGTCTATAAAAACATCATAAACAAAAATTTCTCCGGGACTATTAGCACCACTAAAACTTTTAAAAGCATAGGTTAAACTGCCAGGACTATTTTTAGCTTCTTTGATTGTACATTCCGCTATACCACCTAAGGTAGCCAACCATATTTTGTTGTCTTTCCCTTGAATAGAAACAATGTTTGCATTCTTTAAACCTTCATTTGAACCAAACTTTTTAATCTCATTATTAAAGGTATTTAAACGAAATAATCCATTATCAAAAGTCCCAATCCACAGATAGCCCCAATCATCGAGAAAGAGCGAAACAATATGCAACTTTGATAATACAGGTAAATTTATTTTCTCTAAGTTATCACCACCTACCGAATTATTATATTTAAACAATCCATTTTTACTAGCAAACCATAAAAAACCTTCAGGATCATTTGCAATAGCTTGAATATCGTTAAAGTCACCAATCAGATTATTTATAAATTCAATTTTTTTAGTTGGTCGAAATATCAATTTATTATCAGCTGCAAACCATATATTGCCTTCTCTGTCGAAAATAGAATATACAATCTTAGTATATTCAAAACCGTTAGTTGAATTATAAAATTTTACCTGTCCATTTTTTAATGTAGAAAAAGATACCAATCCATTTTTTTCGGTGCCTACCCAGCACTCGTTATTGCTATAGTTAATTTCATTTACGGCACCTGAATTCCAGTTAGTTAGATTTGCTGGTATCGAAAATCGATTAGTACCAATATCCATATAACAAATCCCTGCCTCTTCAAATCCTAAAATTGCTTTTGAATTATTTAGTAATTTAACTTCTCTGACAATATTTTCAGGCAATCCATTTTGGGTATTAAACAATTGAAAATTATTGTATGTATTATATTTTAGTAAACCGATATCTGTTCCAACTAATACTTTATTATCTGCAGTTATTGCCATTGCATAAATGAACTGCGCTTCGCCCGAAGGAACTTTTTTCCATTGATCATTTTTAAATGAATAAATTCCCTCACCATAAGTTGCAACCCATAACTCATCAACTGAGTAATTAATAATTGCTTTAATTGCAGAATAAAAAGGAGTGGTAACCGCTTTAAATTTATCCGACCTGCGTCGAAATAATTTACCTTCTTGGGTAGCAACCCAGATTGTCTTACTATTATCCTGATAAATACAACTGATTGATGCTTTTACCTTAGCAGAATCAGCAATTAACTTTTCAAAATCAAATCCATCAAATTGATAAAGGCCATGATCTGTTCCAACCCAAATAAACCCCTGGTGATCCTGAAATAAATTCTGAATTTTTAAGTTTTTGTTTTCCTTATCTACTTGTAAGACCTTATTAAAATCAGCTATGCTAGCCTCACTTCTTTTTGAAAAGACACAAACAATACATGCTAAGAAAGTAATTAAAACTATTTTTCTCATTTGATGGTAGTGAGTGCCAGATTGGCCTGTATAGCTATTTGAATATCAGGGGCTATTTTCTGATTAACAATTCTTGGAATTCTGATTTCATAATCACTTAAAAGTATAGAAAAGGAAGTGTTTAATTTGATTCCAGCACTTGAAACTTCTAAAGTACCTCTTATTAGCTCTTCACGAGTAACCCCTTTTACTTTAAACATCCCCTTTACACGAATTGTATAGATTCCGTATTTTTTAAAATCTATATCGTCAATTATTCTCCCTGTGAAAGTAGTATTTGGATATTTATCACTTTCTAAATAATTATCATTAAAGTGTTCCTTTTGCAAAGCGCTATTAAATCCATCAAAGCTTTTATTGCTAACAGAAAAAGCAAAGTTCTTGGTATTCGGGTCAACCAGCCCAGTTAATGCTGTTGATTCAGCAGAAATCAATTCTAATTCGGCCACTGATTTAAACGTGACTTTAGATGATTTAACAGCATAGACTTGTGATACCTTTGCGTAAACCAGTCCTGCCGAAAACAGACTCAATAAAAGCGCAATTCTCAATACAAGATTTTTATACTGCTGGCTAATCATTAATATTAACATCTTAAACATGACGAAGTTAGAGAGCTAAGAGCTAAAATCCTAACATGCTTTAAAAATAATGAATACTTGTTTAGTTAGCTATTATATTTATTCAATCATGAATTAACCTTTTTGAGTGAGATTTAGTAGGAAAACAAGTTTGTTTTATGGAATATTCAAAGAATATTTTTTGAATAAATAACTTTTAAAAGTTTGAGAAAAAAAGTCGAAATTTGCAACTTCAAATAACCATATTAAGATAAGTCGATTTTATGACCTCTACAAATATATTTAGACAGAACTATAAGATAAGCAAGCAAAATCGTAATCATTTGTTAAAACAAACGCCTTTGGTTATTTGGCTTACAGGGTTATCTGGATCAGGCAAAAGCACAATTGCTGATATGCTTGAAAAGCTGTTATTTGAGAAAGGCTATAAAACTTATTTATTAGATGGTGACAATATTCGTCACGGATTAAATAAAAATATTGATTTTTCAGATGAAGGAAGAAAAGAAAACATACGACGAATTGGGGAGGTCGCCAAATTGTTTACAGATGCAGGTATTATTGTGATAACAGCATTCATATCTCCGTTTAAAGAGGACAGAGATACTGTAAGATCATTAGTTGAGGAAGGAGAATTTGTAGAGGTATTTGTTGATTGTCCAATAGAAGTTTGTGAGAAGCGCGATGTTAAGGGGTTATATGCGAAAGCGCGCAAAGGCGAGATTCGTAACTTCACCGGCATCTCTTCACCATTTGAGCAACCTGAACAACCAGAGATTCATTTGCACTCCGACAATTCAACCCTTGATGAGTGTGTTTTTGAGATTTATAGTTTTATTGAAAATAAAATAGAGATTAGTAAATTATGATAAAGTACCATTTGCATCATTTGCGTGAGCTGGAAGCGGAAGCCATTTACATTATTCGCGAAACGGCAGCTCAATTTGAGCGTCCAGCAATGCTCTTTTCAGGAGGAAAAGATTCAATAGTGATGACACACCTAGCGCGTAAAGCATTTTATCCAGCAAGAATTCCTTTTCCATTATTGCATGTTGATACTGGACATAACTTCCGTGAAACATTAGTTTTTCGAGATAAAATGGTGGAAGAAATCGGAGCTCGTTTAGAAGTTCGCTATGTACAGGAT
Source organism: Chitinophaga pinensis (assembly GCA_943332105.1). Classification (GTDB taxonomy): domain Bacteria; phylum Bacteroidota; class Bacteroidia; order AKYH767-A; family OLB10; genus CAINEC01. Next base: position 4,721 of record CALQOD010000096.1, read on the forward strand.
TCTATTGATAAGGGCAGAGCACGAGAAGAAAAAGGACCCAATGCTAGTCGTAATGTACTACAAACCGTTACCCTTTTAGATGCACTGGAAGAATTAAAAGTAGATGCAGCAATGGGTGGTGCGAGAAGAGATGAAGAGAAAGCAAGAGCGAAAGAAAGATTCTTTTCTCACCGTGATGAATTTGGTCAGTGGAATCCTAAAAATCAACGTCCCGAATTATGGATGTTGTTGAATGGGAAAAAACATATGGGAGAACATTTCAGAGTGTTTCCACTTTCTAACTGGACAGAGATGGATGTGTGGATGTATATACAATTAGAAAAAATTGCTATTCCTGAAATCTATTTTTCGCATGAGCGTGAGATTATACTTCGTGATGGGGTTCTATTAGCAAACTCTGAGTACATCATGAAAAAAGATAGCGACTTGATCGAAACGCGAACGGTACGCTTCCGCACGATTGGCGACATGACCTGTACAGGAGCTGTTGAATCTCCGGCTTCTACACTATCTGAAATTATTGATGAAATTGCTGTATCAAGAGTAACGGAACGAGGAACTCGTCATGATGACAAGCGCAGTGAAACAGCAATGGAAGACAGAAAGAAAGTAGGTTATTTTTAATTAATCAGAAGACAAAGAAAATTATGAGCGATTTTAGCAGTGAAGGATATATGAACATGGAACTACTTCGGTTTACCACAGCCGGTAGTGTTGATGATGGAAAAAGTACGTTAATAGGTCGTTTGCTTTACGATTCAAAACAAATTTTTGAAGATCAGTTAGAGGCTATTGAACAGAGAAGTCAGCAACGTGGTTTTGAACATGTTGATTTAAGTTTATTAACCGATGGACTAAAGGCAGAGCGTGAGCAAGGGATTACGATTGATGTAGCATATCGTTATTTTGCTACTCCTAAACGTAAATTTATAATTGCAGATACTCCAGGACATATACAGTACACACGCAATATGGTTACTGGTGCTTCAACAGCAAATGCAGCGTTAATATTAGTAGATGTGCGTAAAGGAATATTGGAACAAACTATTCGACATTCATTCATTGCTTCGTTATTGCAAATTCCGCATTTGATTATTTGCGTGAATAAAATGGATCTTGTGGATTATTCTGAAGAGGCTTTCAGTAAGGTAGTTGAAGAGTACAGAAACTTATCGACAAAGCTTGATATTAAAGATGTAAACTTTTTACCTATCAGTGCATTGAAAGGCGATAATGTAGTAGAGAAATCGACTAACATGCCTTGGTACCACGGATCTACTTTAATGTACTTATTAGAAAACTTACACATTGGCAGCGATGAGAACCATATCGACTGTCGTTTCCCAGTGCAGTATGTTATTCGTCCACAACAAACCGAATATCACGATTTCAGAGGATATGCCGGAAGAATTGTCAGTGGTATTTATAAGCCAGGCGACAAAGTAAAAATATTGCCTAGTGGAGAAACTGCCAAAGTAAAAACGATTGAGTTGTTTGGTGAGCAAATAACCGAAGCCTATGCTCCAATGTCGGTAACCATGACGTTAGACCGTGATGTAGATATTAGTCGTGGTGACATGATTGTTCGTGAGAACAATGTGCCATCAATGGAGCAAGAATTTGATGTTATGATTTGCTGGATGAATGCTAACAATTTACAAGTTGGTGGAAAGTATGCCATTCGACATACAGTGAAAGATGCGCGTTGTGTAATTAAAGATATCAGATATAAAGTTGATATTAACTCTATGCACCGCAATGAACAAGATAAGGAAATTGCAATGAATGATATAGCAAGAATCACCGTTAAAACAACGGTTCCCCTTTATTTTGATTCGTATCGCAAGAATCGTCATACAGGAAGTATTATATTAATTGATGAAGCTACTAACGAAACCGTAGCAGCAGGAATGATTGTTTAAATGAACTACACCAAATTAATTGAGCAAGCAATTGTTGCTTCCGTACACGCAGGAAAAGAAATTTTAAAAGTTTACGAAGGAGAAATTATCGTTGAAATGAAAGACGATAAAAGTCCGCTTACCGAGGCTGACAAACGTTCCAATGATACAATTGTAAATTATTTAGAAAGCACGGCACTGCCCGTTTTAAGTGAAGAAGGAAAATCAATTGACTATACTGAAAGGGCAAATTGGGAATTGTTTTGGCTCGTAGATCCATTAGATGGAACAAAAGAATTTATTAAACGCAATGGAGAGTTTACTGTTAACATTGCATTAATTAAAAATCAAACTCCAGTTGGCGGCGTTATATATGCGCCTGTCATTAACGATTTATATTTTTCGATTAAAGGTGTTGGGGCTTACAAATTAAATTGCTCTATTGATGAATTGCTAGCGTTAGTAAGCAATGAAAATTTTATTGAGTCGTTGATTAAAACCAGTGATAAGCTACCTGTTACAAAAGGTAACCGTGTGTTTACAGTTGTTGCAAGTCGTAGTCATATGAGTGAAGAAACGACGGCTTTTATTGAAGAGCTTAAAGCAAAGCATGGTGAAATCAATTTAATTTCTAAGGGAAGCTCTTTAAAACTTTGTTTAGTTGCCGAAGGTAAAGCAGAAGTGTATCCGCGCTTTGCACCTACCATGGAATGGGATACTGCTGCAGGTCACGCCATCGCTTTAGGAGCAGGCTTAACTGTTCGTCATACTGATAGTAACGAACCGCTTGTATACAACAAGGAAAATTTATTGAATCCTTGGTTTGTTGTGGAGTAAATTTACGAATGAATTAATAATTGATTAACGATACGATGACTTTAACCTAATAATGTTATGTTAAAATTGTATTGTGAAAATCAAAAGACTACTGACTCAATTTATCAGAAAAACGACCGAGTGGCTTTTCATACAAAGCATGACCTCGTATTTTTCGCCGTTAAAACACCTTACTAGTCGTATTGAAATTGCAGAAGAAATGTAATTTAAAAATATGTCTGACTTCAAAGGAAGAAGGGAAATAGATGTTCTTGTTTTATCCGATATCCATTTAGGAACTTATGGATGTCACGCAAAAGAATTAGTTAGTTACCTAAAAACTATCAAGCCTAAAGTTATTATATTGAATGGAGATATCATTGATATCTGGCAATTCAGTAAAAACTATTTTCCAAAGTCGCATTTGAAAGTTGTTAAGCAAATTATTCGGTTTGCATCTAAAGGGGTTCCCGTGCATTATATTACTGGAAATCATGATGAATTATTAAGAAGGTTTGTTGGATTTAATCTTGGAAATTTATTTATCGAAAACAAAATAATTTTAGAGCTAGATGGGAAAAAAGCATGGATATTTCACGGAGATGTATTTGATGTGACTATGCAGCATGCTAAATGGCTGACTAAATTAGGTGCTATCGGTTATGACATATTAATCCTCTTAAATAGATTTGCAAATTTTATCATTGAAAAAACGGGTCGCGAAAAAATTTCATTATCAAAGAAAATTAAAAACAGTGTTAAGAAAGCTGTAAAATTTATTAACGATTTTGAACAGATTTGCGCTGATATAGCTATTGCAAAAAAATATGATTATGTTATTTGTGGACATATTCATCAACCTGAAATTAAAACAATTTCAAATCATTATGGAGAAGTCATTTATTTAAATTCAGGTGATTGGGTTGAAAATCTAACAGCTCTCGAATATCACAAAGGCGAATGGACAATTTATAAACATGAACATATTAAAAGTGATTATATAGTTGATGATATAGGTGATGAAGATGAGTTATCGCAAATGAAAAATAAAGACTTGTTTCAACTGTTAATTAAAGAAATTAATCACGATCACGAATATCAAGAATGAAAATACTATACGCAATACAAGGTACCGGCAATGGACATATTAGCAGAGCGCTAGAAATTATTCCCATCTTAAAGAAAAAAGGAGAAGTGGATGTATTAGTCAGTTCTTCGCAATGGGAATTAGAACTGCCTTTTGAAATCAAGTACAAGTTTAACGGACTTGGATTTGCATTTGGTAAAAAGGGGGGTATTGATTTTACTAAAACATATTTAAACTTAGATACACGAAAATTAATTAGTGAAATAAAATCCTTGCCAGTTGAAAATTACGATTTAATAATCAGTGATTTCGAACCCATTTCTTGTTGGGCCGCCAAATTAAAAAACAAACCTTGCATTGGATTAAGCAATCAGGCAGCTGCATTACATCCTAAAGCGGCTCAACCAAAATTTAGTGATCCAATTGGGAAATTAGTATTGCGTAAATACGCTCCCGTTACACATGCCTACGGATTTCATTTTATGAGTTTTGATAAAACAGTTTCTACTCCGATTATTCGTAAGGCGATTAGAAATGTAGAGATTAAAGAATTAAACCATATTACTGTTTATTTACCAGCTTTTGAAGATAAGTATATTATTGAAAAATTGAAATATGCTACAACAGTAGATTTTCAAATTTTCAGTAAACACACAAAACTTGCATATAAAAAAGGCAACTTTACTGTATTCCCTTTGAAAAGCGAACCTTTCATTGAAAGTTTAGCAACAAGCAAAGGTGTTATTACTAATGCTGGTTTTGGGACTACGTCAGAGGCATTGTTTTTAAATAAGAAACTGTTAGTTATTCCAATGAAAAATCAATTTGAGCAACAATGCAATGCAGCAGTTTTAAAATCAATGGGTGTGGTTATATTAAAAAATCTCAAGAAAAAAAATATTCGAATTGTATCTGAGTGGATTGAAAATTCGCAACCAATTAAAGTTAATTACTTGGATAAAACAGAAGAATTATTAGATTTGATTATTAAAAAACATGCTTTTGAGAAACTACAAGTTGATATAAAAAGAGACACTAGTTTTTTACGACGAATATTGGCAGGGGAATATCTAGAAACGATATAATTTATGAATGATGATTTTATTTGGGGAGTTGCTACATCCGCATATCAAATTGAAGGTGGTAAATTTGCTGATGGTAAAAGAGCATCTATATGGGATGAGTTTTGTAAAAGAAAAAATAAAATTCAAAATAATCATAAAGGAGATCACGCATGCGATTTTTTATATCAATATAAGAACGATATACAGCTAATAAAGCATTTAGGAATTGACAATTTCCGATTTTCTATTTCATGGCCAAGAGTAATTCCGTTTGGCGATGGGTTTATAAATCATAAGGGATTAGATTTTTATGATCGTTTAGTGGATGAGTGTTTGAAAAACGACATCAC
>CALQOD010000097.1 GCA_943332105.1 Chitinophaga pinensis
GACATAAATCCTTATCATACTTATATGACTGCAGGTAGTTATCCAATAGAATTAATTGCGCTAACGAATGAAGGCTGTGTTGACACTACTTTTGGTGAAGTAATTATAAAACCAACTTACACGATTTATATTCCTAATGCTTTTAGTCCAAACAACGACGATAAAAACGAAGTGTTCCAATGCAATGCAACAAACATTTCAGATTTTTCTATGTCGATTTACAGCAGATGGGGCAATCACGTTGTAACCATAAATGATATTAATGAAGGATGGGATGGAAAAGATGATGGTAAGATTGTACAAGAAGATACTTACATCTACAGAATTAATTTTACGGATGTCTTCCATGAGCCACACGAGCTGTCTGGTAGAGTATCAGTAGTAAAGTAAGATAAATAATTTACAGTTTTATACAAACGTTTTTTTCTTCTGTAAAAAACCTCAACGCTTCAAATCCACCTTCACGACCAACACCAGAATTTTTTACTCCACCAAAAGGCGTTCTTAAATCGCGAAGCAGCCACGTATTAATCCATACTATTCCACTCTGTAAATTCGCAGCCACACGATGTGCGCGCGTTAAGTGTTGCGTCCATACAGAAGCCGCTAAGCCATATGTTGTACTGTTCGCATATTTTAAAACTTCCTCTTCTGTATCAAACGGCATTATTGTCACAACAGGTCCAAAAATTTCTTCCTGATTCGTTCTGCAATCGTATGCTAAACCTTCTATAACTGTTGGTTGAATGTAATAACCATTGGCATGTTCACCTTCTGGATATATTTGTTGTCCACCACAAATTACAGTTCCCCCTTCTTGCTTTGCTAATTCAACATATGAAAGTATTTTTTCCATGTGCGTTTTAGAAACTATAGCACCAATCCAGTTTTCATCATTTAGAGGATTGCCAACTTTGAGTTTTTTTACTTCTTCAACGAAAGCAGATTTAAATTGATCATAGATACTTCGTTCAACAAATATTCGTGAGCCGCATAAACATATTTCACCTTGACTTGAAAAGGATGAACGTACCGTTGTTTGAACTGCCTTATCAAAATCACAATCAGCAAAAATGATATTCGGATTTTTCCCTCCTAACTCAAGCGAAATCTTTTTAAACATAGGTGCAGCGATACGTGCAATCTCTTCTCCTGTTTTTGTTCCTCCAGTAAATGAAATCGCAGGGATATCTTTATGCGAAACTATCGCCTTCCCAACTTTATGTCCGTAACCATGAATAATATTTAATACACCTGCAGGCACTCCCGCTTCTATTGATAACTCTGCTAAATGAAAAGCTGTCATTGGCGTTATCTCACTCGGCTTTGCAATTACACAATTACCCGATGCTAATGCTGGAGCAATCTTCCAAGTAAATAAATAAAGCGGAAGATTCCAAGGAGAAATACAACCAGCAATTCCAAGCGGCGTACGCATGGTATAGTTCATTGCTACAGTTCCCATTGAATACGCTTCATCGTGCAAATGCAAAGAAGCTGTAGCATAAAAATGAATATTAGAAACTGCACGAGGTATATCCACCGACTTTGATAACCACAACGGCTTACCGTTATCGATTGATTCGGCCAATGCTAGCTTATCTAAGTCACGTTGAATTAATTCACTTAATCGAATTAGAATAGCAGAACGTTTTTCCTTTGGCATGTCTCTCCATGCAGGAAAAGCATTATTAGCAGCAATAACCGCTTGTTCTACATCACGCTCATCGCTATCAGGAATTAAACTGTAAACACTTCCTGTTGAAGGATCATAATTATCGATGTAAGTATCCGAAACTGGAGCGACTAACTGTCCGTTGATTAAGTTAAGAATTTTCTTCATTGCTATATTGAATAATTTACAAAATTACATTTTATCTATTGATCTGAAGTATGATTGATAACAACAAATTGACCTGTGGTAAACTCCTTAGCAATTACCCTGATAAAATAGACTCCATTACTAAAATTTGTTGCAGTCAAATTAACTGCTTGTGCTTCTGAATATCTTTGATCAAATGCTACTCTGCCCGCCATATCTATCAGTTGAATTTCGAAATTATTTTGAAGTTCATTGAAATTTAAATTAATGTTATTGTCGGCAGGATTCGGAATGATTGAAAAATAATACTGTGTAATATTCTCTTGCTTTGCCGACAACGCTACACTCTGCGCGGTAATTATATCTGCATTGGGATTAATGATAATTGTATCAATTTTGAAGGCAACATTAAATGAAAAGTTTTGAAAGTTATTATTATTATCAAGGATAATTATTGTGTCTTTATTTTCACCAATGATTTGAATAGGAACAGGAAGTTTAAAAAAACTAACGCTCGAGTCAGAGGTGGTTTGAGAGCAGTTAAGGGCAAGCTGATTTCCTAGCTGACTCCAAACAATTTTATAAGAGGGATAACCTTCGCCTTCGTACCAGGAATTAAAATAATCATCGAGATTGACTCCTGATGCATTTTCAAAATGATATTTTAAATTGGAAGTAGTTGCATTTTTAAAAGCAAGAGTAGTATCATTCAAATAATTTCGAATGGCTGTAAAAAATGATTGATCTCCAATTACAAAACGTAATTGATGTAAGATCATAGCTCCTTTGTTATACGTAAGTCGGCTATTGAAAATTCGTCCAACAGAAGTAGTATCGCTGCACTTAACACTTCCCCATTTTAAACTAGTAACGGAGTTGATTTTCCCTTTTTTAAATTGAAGCCAATAATTAGAAGGATATAAATACTCATAAGTTAATCCTGATAAATATGTTGCAAAACCTTCATTAAGCCAGATGTCTTCCCAGCTGTTACAAGTAATTTTATCTCCAAACCAATGATGAGCCAATTCATGCGCCATCAGTTCATGTCCGAAGTTGTTAATGAAAGAAATCGTTTGATGCTCCATTCCTCCACCCCAACCGAATTGCGCTTGTCCGTATTTTTCTTGGTAAAAAGGATACACTCCAAATAAAGAATCAAACAACTGCATCGTCGGAATCAAATCGAGTAACTGTGTGGATGCAGTAATCGAATCTTCGGGGTAAACAAAATTTTGAACGAGTGTATTGGTAGAATCAAAAGGCACCTCGAATTCAATTAAAGAATAATCAGTAACAGCAAATGCAATTAGATAAGTAGCAATCGGAAATTGATGCTTCCAATGGTAAATTTTTGAAGTGCCATTTGATTGCTGATTAATCAAGGTGCCATTACTAACAGCCACCCTATCCGAAGGAACATCAATCAATACATCAATAGAATCTGCTTTATCATTTAGTGTGTTTTTGCATGGCCACCAATCAGAGGCACCATAAGGCTGAGAGAGTGTCCATATAATAGGACTACCCTGATGCGTTGATTGCTTAAAAGAATCGAATCCTGTACTAGAAGGAGCGCCATGGTAATAGATATTGATTGAATCATTTGATTGAACTCCTGATGCTGATATTAACAACTGATTATTTTGATGCAGAAAAGAAATAGACTGCTGATGAAAAACAATACTATCACCGGTTAAGCCATTACTTAAATCAAAATATAGCGTATCAATATTTGAGCTAACTGATTTGAAATTTATCTGCACATTTCCACTAATAAAGTTTTGAGAAGGATCAATATTCCAATAACAGTTGTAATAGGTTACATCGATATTATCTGATTTTTTATTTGCGTTTTGAAAAATTGTTGGATTAATAAATCGCAGTGATTCTGATTTTGCGATTGCTTCTAAGTCTGCCTCCTGTGCCGCACTACTATTACTCAAAAATATGTTAAACACCAAGCATAGCATTAGTGGATAAAAATAATTCGTGCGATGTTTTGTATTTAAGTTCATTTTAAAGGCGTATCAAAAATAAGGAATTGAATGGTTATATTTACTCCTACTGTATAGGTTTTGATGTTTCTATCGCGCTTGTATTAAGAAAATATTGCTTTTTGAGTTCTATTTTTTTATATTTGTATGATGATGCTCGAAGAACATAAAATAAATTCCATTAAAGATTACTTTAAAACGAGACCTGTTTTAAAGGCATATTTATTTGGCTCATATGTTCGCGGACAAGCAGATACTAAAAGTGATATTGATATTTTGGTTGATTTAGATTATTCACAGAGAATTGGGTTGGTCTTTATTCAAATGCAGCAAGAACTAGAAGAGATTTTAAAAGCAAAGGTTGACCTTGTTTCTTCAAATGGCTTGTCAAGTTATATTAAACCAATAATTGACAACGAAAAGCAATTGATATATGCGAAATAATCTTGGCGATTTTGCACGATTGTCTCATGTTATTGAAGCCATAGATGAAATAGATAACTATTTAGGAGATATTGGTTTTAACTCTTTTGAAGAAAATTCAATGATGCGTTTTGCATGTATTAAACAATTAGAAATTATTGGAGAGGCAAGTAAGCACATCACCGTTGAAATCAAAAATAAATTTTCAGATATTGAATGGAAGCAAATAATCGGATTGCGTAATATTTTTGTTCATGAATATTTCGGCATTGATATCAAGTTGGTTTGGGATATTATTATCCACGACTTGCCATTCTTAAAATCAAAAATTCAAATTATTATTGATGAATTAAAGAGCTGATTTGAAAGCTTAAACCATCAATGACTATCCACCGGAACAGGTGCATTCTTCTTTGATTTTTGCAACCAGATAAGCGGAATACTAACTACCAAGAAAATTCCTACTGCCCAAAAGGCATCAAGATACGTAAGTAAATACGTGTTTTTAGTTACCATTCCATCCATTGCCTTTGCTGCCATGTTTTGAGCTTGTTCTAAGGAGAATCCTTTTGCCGTAAAGCCTGCAATTAATTCATTCCATCGCACTGCAAACTTCGGATTATAAATATCCATGTTGCTGATTAAATGATCGCGATGATATCCTTTACGAATATGAATTAACGTTGTGATGAGTGCAATTCCGAATGATCCACCCAACTGTCGCATCATGTTGTTTAATCCAGTTCCCTGATGAAAATCTTTAGGAGCTAATGATCCTAAAGCAAGCATAGTTAAAGGAACGAATAAAAAACTCATTCCAATACCTCTTAAAATTAAGGGCAAGTAAAAATCACTTTCTCCTGAATTTAAATTAGAACGCGACATCGTATAAGTAAACAGAAAGAACAAACTAAATCCGAAGGTGGCCATAATTTGTGGCGACACTTTTCGTTGCAACATTTTCCCAACAAGTGGCATCATGAAAATAGTTGATAGTCCTCCAGGAATTAAGAGCATCCCCGTTTGTTGAGCTGAAAATCCCAGCAAATTCTGACAGAAGATTGGGAATACGAAAACTGATCCATAGAGGCCAAATCCCAATACAAATGTGGTAAACATTCCTAAAAAGAGGGAACGATTTTTTAATATCCTCAAATTGACGACTGGCGAATCGGTTCTGAGCTCATGCCAGATAAAAACAACACCTGCAACTACAGCGAGGATAGACAGTACCGTTATATAGTTGGTTTCGAACCAATCTTCACTTTCCCCTCTTTCTAGCACAAATTGTAAAGAGCCTACAGCAACCGTCAGTAAAAATATTCCGAGCCAATCGACACTACCTGGTTTATTACTATGGATTCCATCTTTGATATATTGCAACGTTAATAACAAAGCAATTACCCCTAATGGAAGATTTACAAAAAACACCCAGGGCCATGACCAGTGATCAGTAATATATCCACCTAATGTTGGACCAATAGTTGGACCAACAACTACTCCTAAGCCAAATAACGCCTGCGCCATACCGTGCTGCTCTTTAGGCCATGTTTCTAATAAAATTGCCTGTGCAGTTCCTAACAAAGCTCCTCCACCTATTCCCTGAATAAAACGAAAGACGACTAATTCCCATATCGTATGTGCATTACCACAAAAGAAGGATGCAACCGTAAACAATACGATAGAGAACGCAAAATACGATCGCCGTCCGAAACGATTGGCCAACCAACCCGACATTGGTAAAATAACAACGTTGGCAATTGAATAAGCTGTAATTACCCAGCCCACATCTTCTAAGGTAGCACCAAGATTCCCCATTATTTGAGGGAGTGAAACATTTACAACGGTGGTATCAATTAATTCTAGCAGTGAAGCAAGAATAACTGTTATGGTAATAATCCACTTTTGAAAACCGGACGCAGCAACCATTAGTAATTAATCGACTTTAACAGAAACTTTAACACTCATTCCTGGACGAAGTAATTTAGAAGAATTATTTTTCTGATCAATTTTAATTTTTACTGGAACACGCTGAATTACTTTCACAAAATTTCCAGTTGCATTATCGGGGGGCAGGATACTAAACTTAGCACCCGTTGCTGCAGAAATCCGATATACTTTACCTGTAAATTCAACCTCTGGAAAAGCATCTGCATTAATTTTTACGTCCTGCCCTTCCTTCATTTTTTCTAATTGCGTTTCTTTAAAGTTTGCAATTACATAACTATCATTGCTACTAACTACTACGCATAGGGGCGAACCAACATTGATTAACTGTCCGTTTTGAACATTCTTTTTTGATACAGTTCCTGATGCAGGTGCAGTAACATAGGAATAAGTTATTTGCAATTTTGCAAAATCTACCTCTGTATTTCTTTGTTTGATTTGAGCTTGGGCCACCACCAATTGATCTTTAGCTGCTGAAACTTGATTATTCGTTACTGAAAACTGGCTTTTAGCAGTATTCAACGATGCTTCAGCACCATCCTTTTCTGCTTTTGCTGCGTCAAATTTTTGTTTTGTTGTTGCATCTTGATTCATCAACTGAGAAAAACGGTTATAGTCCTGATTTGCTTTCCAAACTCTTACCTTCGCTGATTCAATTCCTGTATTTGCTACTGCAGCACTTCCTTGCGCTATATTTATAGCAGCTTGTGCGACATTTAAATTTGCTTGTGCACTTGCCAGCGCAGCCTCAGCCATTTCTTGTTTAATTTGCAAATCACGAATATCAATTGTAATTAAAGTATCTCCCTTATTTATTTTTTGATTGTCTTCAAAATTTACTACACTTACATACCCAGCAACTCGGCTGTAAACAGGACTAATATCGCCGTCAATTTGTGCGTCATCAGTATCTACATGATGCAGGGCATATTTATATTTATTGATTCCGAAAATAATTGTTATGATGATAATAGCAAACAGAATAAAAGGGGCTATTTTCTTTTTTTTCTTTTTTTGATAGGGTACCTGCTCTTCCATAAATATTCTAGTTGTTTGATTATAAATTATAAGCAACCTGTTCTTCCACCATCAACAGGAACATTAATTCCGTTGATATATGCTGCTGCTGGTGATGCAAGAAAGGCAACAGCTGCCGCAATCTCCTCTGGCCTTCCAAACCTTCCTGCTGGAATTTCAGCAAGCATCTCTTGCTCTACTTCATCAATTGAATGATTTTGCTTTTGTGATTTATTTTCGATGATAGATGATAATCGTTGTGTTGCTGTAGCGCCTGGTAATACATTATTTACTGTGATTCCAAATGGCGCTACTTCTATAGAGAGTGTTTTCGACCAATTAGCAACAGCCGCACGAATAGTATTTGAAACACCTAATCCTTTAAGCGGTTGTTTTACACTCGTCGAAATAATATTGATGATTCTTCCAAACCTTGCATCCTTCATTCCAGGCAATACAGCTTGTGCGATTAGATGATTACAGATTAAATGCTGATTGAATGTATTAAAGAATGCATCTGTAGTTGCATTCACAATTGGACCTCCAGGAGGACCTCCAGTATTATTTACTAGAATATGAATTGGGTTTCCAGCCTTAACAAAAGTATCAACAACTGAAGCTACTTGCGCAGGGTTTGAAAAATCCGCTGCTAAATAATGATGCTGCTGCCCGTTTGGAGAAGGTAACTCACTGCAAGTGACTTTCAATGCGTCTTCGTTTCGAGCTAAAAGTACTATTCTTGCACCCAGCAGTGCTAATTCAGTTGCAGAAGCTCTTCCAATTCCTTGAGAACTGCCACATACCAAGGCAGTATAATTCTGTAAATTTAGATTCATAGGGTAAATCGATTAAGGATATTACAAAGGAAACTTTGATTGTTTGATACGATTAAGTTACTTTGCTATTCAATTCTACAAATGTAATCGCTATGGCAATCTCTACCCCAATAAATTTAAATAAATGGATTGAAGAAAACAGACATTTATTAAAACCTCCAGTAGGCAACAAAGTTGTTTATGAGTTAAGTGAAGATTTTATCATAATGATAGTAGGCGGTCCCAACTCTCGTAAGGATTATCACTTTGAGGAAGGGGAAGAGCTTTTTTATCAATTAGAAGGCGATATTACTGTTAAGACCATTCAAGATGGTAAGCATATAGATGTGAACATTAAAGCCGGGGAGATGTTTTTACTACCTCCACACATTCCACATTCACCACAACGCGGACCAAATACTATTGGTTTGGTTGTCGAACGAAAGCGTAAAGAAGAAGAGATTGATAAGTGCATGTGGTTTTGTGAATCATGCGCAACCAAATTATATGAAGCTGAATTTTCGGTAGAAGATATTGTAGAACAGTTAAAGGCCGTGATGGAAAAGTTTTACGGGGATGAAGCATTGCGCACTTGTAAAGAGTGTGACGCTGTGATGGAAGTTCCGAAATTATAAATCACTAAAGCTTAAACTGATCTAATTTAAAATGACTTTTTAGCCAGCGAGGTAAAATTATTGCTCCAACAAAAATATACGGGTAATAACTTAAAATTCTCCAAAGCAATCCTAACGCTGACGACAAGCCGTTCGGAATAAATTCATTTAGGAAGTTACTGAAAATATATTCTGCAAGTCCGCTGCCACCTGGTGTAGGGCTAAGCAAGATAATAATTCCCATTACTACTTGCTTTCCATAAACTACTGCATCATTTACAATGCTTTCTCCATGAAATGCATGAATAATACAATTCACAATGGAGAAGCGCGCAATCCATGAAGCAAATGTTGCTACTATGGTAATTGCCCAATATTTTGCTTTCTGATTTTTCAATCCTTTGCTAGCAATAATTAATTGTTCGCCCGTTTCAACTGCATTCTGATGCCACCTCTTTAAGAGCGGAAGAGATGTTAACTTTAACAAAAGCACTTTAATTATATGAGGGTTGATAAACAACGCATAGGCAATTAAAATTTTGTATGCTATAATCGAAAAATAAACAACCCAAAATGTATAGAAGATACTACTACCAACAGTGGTATTGATATGCACACTAGCAAACAAAGCTTGCTTTCCAATCAGGAAATAAACCAAAGGAGCCATTGTTGCCAGAAATAATCCATCTAAAAAAGAAGAGTTCATAATGGCAGTAATACTCTTTCCCATATTCACGCCTTCTTTATTCAAAATAAAAATGGCGAATAGAAATCCGCCTCCAAACATCCCTGGAACTAATGCTGAGCTAAACTCCCATAACATAATTACAATAAAGGACCGATACCAGCTTAACTGATAATCGGTAAGTGCTCTAACGCGTACCATATACGCAAAGTCGCGAATAAAAATAGATACTATCGCTAAGAGCAACCACAGAGTAGAATTAGTGGTCCACGTAATTTGATAAAATGCTTCGGGTTTAAACTCTCTCAAAAACAACCATACTGCAACGCCTAATCCAAGCAATATAGGAAAGATAATTCTTCCTGGTGAAAACTGCTTTAGGATTTTACGATGTTCATTCAGCATTATCTTCTGTTGCTGGTTGTTGAGGGGCTGCTTCAGGCGTACAAACTACAAAGTTGTTAAAGCCTTCATTCAGGAAAATTAAAAACACTCTGTTTTGTAATAATTCAAGCAAAGCTAAAAAAGTATATACTGCATGTAATTTACTCAC
>CALQOD010000098.1 GCA_943332105.1 Chitinophaga pinensis
ATACGGATTACATGTAGGGGAAGCCCATGAGTCAATAATTAAATAATAAGTACGACCTGCCACAACATTTGCGCAAAGCGATTTACTTCCGGTAGAGCTTTGCTCATAAGCCACACATGTACCGCCGGTGCCCGAGCAACTTGAGGTTAGCGGACATCCATCATATAGCGTAACACCAGTGTAAGAGCCTGATGAAGTTAGAAGAATTGAAATATTGCCACTTACTATTGGCGTGAATGAAAACACTTCATCTTCTCCTGTATAGTATAGTGAACTTCCACAAGCAATCATATTCGATGATGTGAGATCATCAACCTTCCCGCAGGTTGTTCTTCCTGCGCTTGTGTAAGGTAACGTTATCGCATTAACCCCAGTTCCCAATGAACAACCGTTTCCTGTTACAGGTGCTGAAATGGTTAAGTCGCTGTAAGCATTACAAGCAGGACTAGGCCAAGAATCTAATATTAAATAATAAGTTTTATTGGCAGAGAGGCAGGCTGTAATCGATTTACTTCCGGATGATGTTTGATTTACTTGCAAGCAAGTTCCTCCTTGTCCAATGAGCGGACAATCTTGATATAATGCTAAACCAGTATAAGTACCAGTAGAAGTTAATGTAATAGTTACGGTCCCAGTAGCAGCAGGAGTGAATATCCATACACGATCTTCTCCATCAAAATAATAAGAAGTACCGCAAGAAATAATATTAGAACTTGTTAAATCATTTCCAGCGCCACATGTTGTTCCTGCACCAGAACTATAAGGAAGTGAAGGAACAGTTACCACTCCGCCCCCTAAATTATTAGGACATGTTAACGGAGCACTTGATTTATAAACAAACGTTCCTAACCCTGCTTGACCGACACAACTAAATTTCGTAACAAGCACTCTATACGTTCCTGATGCAGGACATACCCATGCCAAATACGATTGGAGCCCACAAAAATCGTCGTTGAACCCACTCGCCATTACAAGCCCTGTATTATCTAAAATTGTTATTTGCGTATCGTAAGTTGATGAACCGCCATCGGCAGCACAAAAAGAAAAGTAATAAGTAAATCCGGCTGTCGCTGCAAACGTCCAGTATCGCTTACCGGCAATACCAGAAGTATTGGTAGATTGCCATGTTGAAGTAGGAGTAATTGCTCCAGCCAAATTACCAGCAGTACACTGAGCGCTGGAAATCTCTGAGCTACCAAGAATGAAAATAAAAAGTATTAAACGTAAAAAATATTTCATACTCTACGGGTGTATCCTTTTGTTGATGAATTTCATAGCCCCATTACAATTGGCTTCCACTTGCGAAGCCGTTGCACCATTTTTTATCAAACCAGATAAGTTCGCATTTCTTAAAATATGTTCGGGATCTGAAGAAGATGGAACTATTGCATCCTCTACTTTTAAGACTAGCCATCCTTGTTCTACACAATATTCCTGTAAAGTTACACCATCTATATTCATTAAAGCATCTTTCCAAACTTGAATCGTTTTGCCCTCTGAAAATGAGGGAACCTCTACTACAATTGTATAAAATTGATTAGTGCTTTGTGCATTGACCATAGTTGCACAAAAAGTGAAAAATATTGCGACAGAAAAAAGTTTATACATCTTTGCCAAAATGGATTATTTTAGATTTAGGATTAGAAAGATAGTGAATTTTTCTCAAATAATTCTAAATCCCGTTCTATTCTGCTATTTTTAGCATTTTACATTTTGATTTATTTTGCCATTGTCCATGAAAATTAAATTCCTCCTCTTATTATCGCTGCTATTCTCATCATCCGTATTAACAGCACAAAATTTCAAAGCCAAATTATACGCTGGTGCAGCAGGCAGTCAAGTATCGGGCGATGAACTATCAGGCTTTAACAAAGGAAGTGCTTTGTTTGGACTTGGAGTCACCTATCCATTAAAATCTACCTCTGCTGTAAGTCTTCAATTATACTATTTACAAAAAGGAAGTAGTAAGCCAAATAACCTAGACCAAGGAGATGTTACTACTTATCTTATGCGTTTAAATTATATCGAATCAACCATTAGCTACGACTTTTCATTAAGTCGTAAAATTTATCTCCGCACAGGACCATCCATTGGGTACTTAGTTTCTTCAAAAGAAGAAAATCAAGATGGGATTTTAGGTAACAGAACAAATTTTTCTCCTATTGATATTAGCTTGATGGGCGCAATAGGTTATCCCTTTTCGAACTCGTGGAATTTTGAATTTGGTTACTTGCAATCTCTACTCGCTATCCGTGAACATGGATCCGGAGAAACTTATTATTTAAACAAAGGGCAGTATAATTCTGTTATAACGTTTACATTAGTAAAAACATTCGGAAATAAAACAGAAAAAAGTGAATAAGAAGAAAATTGTAGTCGCTATCACTGGAGCCAGTGGTTCTGTATATGCAAAGGTGTTGCTTGAAAAATTAGTTGGACTTAAAGATCAAATTGATTCAGTAGCAATCGTAATGAGTGATAACGCCAAAGATGTTTGGAAATTTGAATTAGGTGATAGCTCATACGACTCTTTACCTTTTAAGATGTACGATAAAAATGATTTTTTTGCTCCTTTCGCTTCCGGATCAGCCAAATATGATTCAATGATAATTTGTCCTTGTTCTATGGGAACGATGGCACGCATAGCATCAGGTATCAGCAACGATCTAACAACACGCGCAGCAGATGTGATTTTAAAAGAAAGAAGAAAATTAATACTAGTTACAAGAGATACGCCCCTTAGTTTAATTCATATCGAAAATATGCGGACTATAACTCTTGCTGGTGGAGTGATCTTGCCAGCATCTCCTTCTTTTTACAGCAAACCATTATCATTTAACGATTTAGCAGGTACTGTTGTCGATAGAATAATAGACCAAATTGGTCTTAATCAAGACACTTACAGATGGAGTGAATAATTTTTGTAAAAATGATGCAAGAATTTTAAAATTTGTTCGTTTTTTAAAATATCGATTCCTTAAATTTGAATTAAACTTAAAACTCGCTACAATGTTTGAATATTCAAAAGAGATTTTAACGAAAGTCAGTTTTGACAAAGATTTATTCCGCAAGGAGCTTTTAAAAGCAATTAAATGGCTTACGGCAGATGAAAGAAAATTATTAATGATTTGGTGCTTTGCTACTTTTCACGATAGATATGGTGCAGTAATCACACAAGCTTTTAAGCAGGTTATTCGATAAATAGATTCCTTCGACTACGCTCAGGAATCTAGCATATTTTGAAATTTTTAGAAAGCATAAAATCGTATTTGCTTCTGCCTCGTTACAGTAATTTCAAATTATTTTTTATTTTTTCGTAGCCCGCTCTACTAATAGGAGAATCTTTAAATGTTTTTTTAAAAATATCTTCCGTGATTTCTTCCCATTCACCACGACTCCATGCTAAGCGATTATCATCAGGAATAAAATCTTTTACATTACCTGGTTTTGAAAAACGATTCCACGGACAAACATCCTGGCAAGTGTCGCAACCAAAAGCCCAATTATCAAATTTACCTTTATATGAAGCTGGTATTTGCTCTTTCAGTTCAATAGTAAAATAGGAGATGCACTTGCTGCCATCAACAACCTTAGGTGATATAATAGCTTGAGTAGGACAAGCATCTATACAACGCGTACAGGTTCCACAATAATCACGTATAGGCGCATCCGTTGGCAACTCTAAATCAACAATCAATTCAGCAATAAAATAAAACGAACCTGATTTAGGATTAATTAAATTACCATTCTTGCCAATCCATCCTAAACCACTTTTTTTTGCCCATGCTCTATCAAGTACAGGTGCTGAATCAACAAATGCACGACCATTAACATCACCTATATTTTCTTGCATAAAATATAGCAACTCTTTTAATTTTTCTTTTATCACATTGTGATAATCGCGGCCATATGCATACTTCGATATTTGAGGAGCTTCTTTATTTTGCTCTTGAGATGGATAATAATTCAACAACAGACTTATTACTGTTTTTGCATCATCGACTAATAATCGGGGATCAAGTCGCTTATCAAACCAGTTTTCCATGTAAGCCATTTTGCCATGGTAATTATTCGTAAGCCACTGTTCTAAACGTGGTGCTTCTTCCTCTAAAAAATCTGCTTTCGAAAAGCCTACATGCTCAAAGCCTAAACGATAAGCTTCCTCTTTAATTTGCTGAGCAATGTTGGGCATTTTTTATTACTATTTACGACTTATTTATTTTTCTTTTTTCTTTGGGCGCCTCCATGTAGTAGAGCTCACAATGTTTTTTGGACGGTTCATGTAGTGTGCTTGCGCAGCATGCTCTACTACATGGCCGGGCTATCCGTTTTTTTCTGCTGACGCAGGAAACCACTTCTATCCCTGGCGCAAATTTATTTAAGTAAAAATTATTTGTTTCACTCTTAAGCTAAGTCGTCAAATAAACTTCCTTTGTCTTTAAAATATTTCTTTCCCAAATGATGGTAAGCCTTTTCCGTTACTTCTCTTCCTCTCGGAGTTCGCACTAAAAATCCTTCCATAATCAAGAATGGCTCATACACCTCTTCTATGGTACCACCTTCTTCACCTACTGCTGTTGCTATTGTATTTAATCCTACTGGTCCGCCTTTAAATTTATCAATGATAGACGAAAGAATACGATTATCCATTTCATCTAATCCAAACATATCGACATTCAACTTCTCCAATGAAAACTGAGCAATTGCTAAATCAATATTTCCATCACCTTTTATCTGAGCAAAATCACGCACACGACGCAATAACGCATTTGCTATTCGAGGTGTTCCTCTACTTCTTCTTGCAATTTCATATGCCGCCTCTTCTGATATCGCAATATTTAAAATTTCACTTGTTCTTTGAACAATAAGTGTTAAGCGCTGTGCATCGTAATATTCTAATCGCGAAGTAATACCAAAGCGCGCTCGAAGCGGAGAAGTAAGTAATCCAGAACGAGTTGTAGCACCTACCAGTGTAAAGGGATTTAATTGGATTTGCACAGAGCGAGCATTTGGTCCGCTCTCAATTACAATATCTATTCGAAAATCTTCCATTGCCGAGTATAAATACTCTTCAACAACAGGACTTAAGCGATGAATCTCATCAATAAATAAAACATCATTGGGCTCAAGATTAGTCAACAAACCTGCAAGATCACCTGGCTTATCTAAAACGGGCCCTGAAGTAGTTTTAATATTAGAACCTAATTCATTTGAAATAATATATGCTAATGTTGTTTTTCCTAATCCGGGAGGGCCGTGTAAAAGAACATGATCCAAGGATTCCCCACGCTGCGCTGCCGCCTTCACAAATATTTTCAAATTCTCTATTACCTGATCTTGACCAGTAAAATCACCAAAATCACCTGGCCGTAATACTTTTTCTATATCTCTTTCAGTGGTATCCATTTTTTCTTTTTCAGGATCTAAATGCTGATTTCTCATTCAACAAATTTAACAAACATATTCTTGTAATTTTTGTATTATTACTTTATTTCTTTATTGAATTATTCAGTTAAGTTTTTCAAAAGAATATTACACTTATTTTTAATACCTTTCCCACAAAATTAAAATCATCTGATATGTACGGGTTAGTAAATCAAGCCATCCAAGGATTAGTCATCGATAATTTCGGAAGCGAAAACTGGGATAAAATAAAACAAAAAGCAGGGGTAACTGAGGATTCATTTTTAACTAATGAAATTTACGATGATAGCATCACTTTCAATCTGGCAATATCAGCTGCTGATGTACTAAATATACCAGTTTCAGATGTATTAAAAACCTTCGGTAAATACTGGATTATAAAAGTGGGCAATGAAAAATATGGTCCGTTGATGAAATCTGGCGGTGATAACTTTATCGATTTTATTGTGAACCTTCCAAATTTCCACAGCAGGGTAATGCTCATTTACGCTGATATTAAACCACCTGAGTTTATTGTTGAAAAAGTTTCTGAAAACAAAATAATGTTACATTATTTCTCTACCCGACAGGGATTAACCGATTTTATGTTTGGATTAATTCAGGGATTAGGAGAATTCTACAACACACCAATTAGTATTATCATGGCGGCTGATCGCAGAAACGGCGATGAACACGACATTTATGAAATCAATATTATTCAATGATCGGAGATAAAGAGGACGATTTATATATTAGACGATTGTTCCCATTTCACTTTTTACTTAATCAAGAATTAATAATTGCAGAGGCGGGAAATAGTTTAATAAAAATATTAGGCGACAATTGTGTAGGGCAGCCTTTCACAAATTATTTCACTTTTGTTCGTCCGGGTCTAGGTATTAAATACCAAATGGATTCAATCCGAAAATATGAAAATCAGATTTTTATATTATCAGCCAATTTTAACAACAGCACGTTCAGGATGAAAGGAGAGTTTGTCTTTAACGAAGACACTAAGACCTTGCTTTTTTGCGGATCGCCCTGGATTACCTCTGAAAAAGATTTTGATAAGCTCGGATTAAAGATAAAAGATTTTGCTGTGCACGATTCTACTGTCGATATGATTCAAAATTTGCGAGCACAGCAAATGGCAGTAGAAGACTCGAATTATGTTAACAAAATGCTGCTAGAAAAAAACGAGGAGTTAAAAAAAACTAATGCCGAATTAGATCGTTTTGTATATAGCGTTTCTCATGATTTACGGTCTCCTTTATTATCTATTCACGGCATAGTAGATATTATAAAACAAAGAGAGGTGCTAAGCGAATCAACGACAGAATTATTGCAAATGATTATAAATTCTATTAATAGATTGGATAATTCGATTGTTGAAATTTTAGATTATAGTCGTAATGCCAGATTTGATATTCAAAATACAGATTTAGATTTATCAGTTATGTTAAATCAGATTACAGAAGACTTAAAACATACCTCAAACATCAATTTTGATATTGAATTCAATACTAATCCTACTATATCAAGTGATAAATTTCGTTTGACAACAATACTTAAAAACATTATTGGCAACTCAGTAAAGTATCGAAAGCCGAGTAATGATGATAGCTTTATTAAAATAACTGTTTCAAAACAAGATTCATTGTTGAATATAACTATTAAAGATAATGGTATCGGTATTAGCGAAAGAAGCATGCCTAAAATTTTTGATATGTTTTATCGGGGAACCAGCATTGTTGATGGCACTGGCCTCGGCTTGTATATTTGCAAAGAAATGGTTTCAAAACTAGGAGGAACAATCAAGCTACAATCTGAATTAAACGTAGGCACTACCGTTAGTATAAATATTCCCGGCTAGTAACTTAACCTCCAAATATTAATACTTCTATCATCACCAGCGCTTACCAGTGTGTTATCATCCATCCATACTAATGTATTTACAGAATTTAAATGCCCATCGTTTGAATGCTCAATGCGCTGAAGAATCTCCTGCGTTGCTGCGTCCCATATTTTTAATGTTTTATCACGACTAGCGGTAGCAAACATTTTTTTGTCGGGCGAAAAACTAATTTTATAGATTGCATAATTATGAGCTGGAATCGCATTCACAACGGTATAATCTTTTTTATGAATCCATCTTAAATGAGCATCTCTTCCACCACAAAGAATAACTTCGTCAGTATAATTTGTAATTACATTAATGGAAAAGCCTTGCTTCGAAAGTTGATTACTATAAGTCGCTTCCATCGTATCATCATCAAAAACATAAAACATTCCTTCTCCACATCCAACAAATGTTTTGTTCAACTCCTCATCAAAAAAAATAGAACGCAATTTCATAGATGATATTTTTTGCTTAAAAATCAAAGAATAATCTACAGTTGACAAAACAGATAACACTCCGTCACCACCTAGTATATACACTTTCGACTTACTTTTATTTTCAACAATAGAGAAGATCCCCTTCTCATTTACTTTCAGTAATTTTTTTTCTTGATTGTTCGATAAATCAATAATATGAATTTCTCCTTTCGCTTGTCCGATTAACAGTTCGTTTTTATCTTCCAAATAACAAATAGAATAAATACTATCAGAAGCTCTTGCAATTAAATTGCCTTGTTCTGGTTGATCAATATTCCAGGAGACAACCAAACGGTCGCCCGAAGCAGATAAGAATGTTTTATCAGTTAGTTTAATTAAATCATAAACGCCACTTGTATGACCTAAACAACGATGTTGTAAATTGAATTGCATAATACAAATATAGGATTGACATTGATAATTATCCTACAATTTTTAATTAATCGTTTGTAAATGGATATAAACGTTTACCAACCGAATAAATAATTCTTGTTTCCTAAAATTGCGCACGATTTATTCAATCTAGCCAATGAATGAACAGGTATCAATGAACATATTTCAAACCATATAATGCACCATTATTCAACCCCACCATGCGGCGGGGTTGTCGATGAAACCAATGAATGATGAAAAAACATTTAAAAAATTTCGAATCACATAATCCTACGTTTATTAAACCCCACCGTGCGACGGGGTTGTCGATGAAACCAATGAATGATGAAAAAACATTTAAAAAATTTCGAACCACATAATCCTACGTTTATTAAACCCCGCCGTATGGCTGGGTTGTCGATGAAACCAATGAATGATGAAAAAACATTTAAAAAATTTCGAATCACATAATCCTACGTTTATTAAACCCCGCCGTATGG
This sequence comes from Chitinophaga pinensis, assembly GCA_943332105.1. Taxonomy (GTDB): domain Bacteria; phylum Bacteroidota; class Bacteroidia; order AKYH767-A; family OLB10; genus CAINEC01. Next base: position 8,652 of record CALQOD010000098.1, read on the forward strand.
CTGGGTTGTCGATGAAACCAATGAATGATGAAAAAACATTTAAAAAATTTCGAATCACATAATCCTACGTTTATTAAACCCCACCGTATGGCTGGGTTGTCGATGAAACCAATGAATGATGAAAAAACAATTAAAATATTTCGAATCACTTAATCCTACATTTATTCAACCCCGCCATACGGCGGGGTTGTCGACGAAACCAATTAATGATCAAAAAACAATTAAAACATTTCGAATCACTTAATCCTACATTTATTCAACCCCGCCATACGGCGGGGTTGTCGACGAAACCAATTAATGATCAAAAAACAATTAAAA
>CALQOD010000099.1 GCA_943332105.1 Chitinophaga pinensis
AACCAGGTTGAATGTAGCCCATCATTCCGCCAATGTATAAATCGTAGTGTTCTTTGTTCCAAAAATGATAGGTAGCCCTACCGCCAATTAGGCGGTATGTTTGCCTTGATACATATTTCCCGGCATCCTCACTTAGCGTGTATTTGGATGCGGTATATCCTAAAATACCACCAACACCAAATTTTGTCTTTTAAAGCATAATCAACATTAATATTTAATGGGGGAATTACACCTTCTGCGCTTTTCCAATAATAAGGACTGCTCATACCTATGCCGCCTTTCAATAAAAGATTTCCTTCTTGAAATGATTGCGAAAAAATCATTTTAGGGATTAAGAAGCACGACAAAAGGATTGCTATTTTTTTCATTTTTAAAATTAGTTCAATGGAAATTACTTGGCAAAAATATTTATTTGGAGGCTTGAATTAGTATCCAAATAAGGTAGTTTAAGGAAGTTAATAACAACAGAATTTTAAGATTTTGGTTATGTTAAAAAACAATAGATTTTTCAAAAAAACCGAAATGACATTTAAATTTTGTTATTTTGCTCGCCAAATTCATTTGAAAATTAATTTAATAAAATGAGTTTTTGGAATGTAAGTAATTGGTATTCTAAAACATTAAGTATAAAAATCGATACATGGCAGAGAACTTAGTAATAGTGGAGTCACCGGCAAAAGCCAAGACTATAGAAGGGTTTTTAGGAAAAGGGTACTTGGTTAAATCCAGTTATGGGCATGTACGTGATCTAGTAAAAAATGACAAAGCAATTGATATTTCCAATCACTTTGAACCTAATTATGAAGTCAGTCCTGAAAAAGTCAAGTTAGTTGATGAATTAAAAAAACTATCAAAAAAAGCAACAACTGTTTGGCTTGCAACCGATGAAGACCGAGAAGGAGAGGCGATTAGTTGGCATTTATATGAAACTTTGGGATTAAATAAATCCAACACGAAACGGATTGTTTTTCATGAGATTACTAAAAAAGCAATTCAAGATGCCATTAGTAATCCTCGTTTTATTGATATTAATTTAGTAGATGCTCAACAGGCAAGGAGGATTTTGGATCGTTTGGTAGGATTTGAATTATCCCCTGTATTATGGAAAAAAGTTAAGCCTTCTTTATCGGCCGGCCGAGTCCAATCGGTTTCAGTTCGCTTAATTGTTGATCGTGAGCGTGAAATTGAAAAGTTTAACTCAGTGTCTAGTTATCGTTTAATTGCATTGTTTAAAGTAAAAGATAAGAATGGCAATTCAACAATTCTTAAAGCAGAGTTACCAAAAAGATTAAAAAATTTAGAAGATGCTAAGGATTTTCTTGAAAAACTAGCAGACGCCAAATTTAATATTCAGGATTTGGAAATAAAGCCAGGAAAAAAATCACCAGCAGCTCCTTTTATAACTTCAACATTACAGCAAGAGGCTAGTAGAAAGTTAGGATTTTCTGTAAAACAAACAATGGTTGTAGCGCAACGTCTGTATGAAAGTGGGAAGATAACTTATATGAGAACAGACTCTGTAAATTTATCTCAACTTGCTTTAGATAGTGCTAAAGAAGCAATCTCTCGCCAGTTTGGAAAGGAGTATTCTAATCCTAAGCAATATAAAACGAAGTCTGCAAGTGCACAAGAAGCTCATGAGGCCATACGCCCAACTTATCTAGATCATCCTACTATTGATGGCGATAGCGCAGATAAAAGATTATATGAGTTGATTTATAAAAGAACAATTGCTTCTCAGATGGCAGATGCGCAACTTGAGCGTACCGTTGTTACAATTGCTAACAATAAAACCAGTGATCATTTTAATGCTACTGGTGAAGTGATTCGATTTGATGGATTTTTAAGGGTTTACTTAGAATCTACCGACGATGAATCTGAAGAGAGCGAAAGCGGTTTGTTGCCACCTTTAAAAGTAGGTCAGGATTTGGAAGTAGACACTATTTCTGCAACGGAAAAGTATTCTACACCAGCAGCTAGGTATACTGAGGCTAGCTTAGTAAAAAAGCTTGAAGAATTAGGTATTGGACGACCTTCTACCTATGCACCAACAATTGCAACTGTTCAAACTCGTGGGTATGTAGTCAAAGAAGATAGAACTGGAAAAGAAAGGAATTTTAATGTTCTGACTTTATCGAAAGGTAAAATTCAGGAGGAAGTTAAGACTGAAACTTTTGGTAATGAAAAATCTAAAATGTTTCCAACAGATATTGGTACTGTTGTAACTGATTTTTTAGCTCAAAATTTTCCGAGTATAATGGATTTTAATTTCACCGCTAATGTTGAAAAGGAATTTGATGAAATTGCCCAAGGGAATTTAGATTGGTCAAAAATGTTGAAGAAGTTTTATGAGCCTTTTCATAAATTGGTTGTTGATACAGAAAAAAATAGTGAGCGAGCAAATGGTGAAAGGATCTTAGGAAAGCATCCAGAAAGCGGTAAGCAGGTTATCGCAAGAATAGGGCGATTTGGTCCCCTTGTTCAAATATCTAGTGAAGGAGATGACGATAAGCCGCAGTATGCTCCACTAAGAACAGGACAGCGTTTAGAATCGATTACACTAGAAGAAGCATTAGATTTATTTAAGCTTCCTAGAACAGTTGGACAATATGAGGGTAAAGACGTTGCTGTTAGTATTGGCCGTTTTGGACCGTATGTAAAGCACGATAATCTATTTATATCTATGCCTAAAACAGACGACCCTTATATAATTATTTTGGATCGTGCGATTGAATTAATAGAAGCAAAGCGAAAGGCAGAAAGAGAAAGAGTGATTAAGGTTTTTAAGGAAAGACCAGATGTTCAGTTGTTGAATGGAAGGTGGGGTGCTTATTTGGTAGTTGGTGATTTGAATTATCGAATTCCTAAGAATTCTGACCCTAAAATGCTTACTTTGGATGATTGTTTAGTAATTGCAGCAGACGATAAAAATGCCTCTGCAAAATCTAGATTTAAATCAAAAAAGAAAAGTCAGGTAGCAGAAAAGCTTACAACAAAAGCAGCAGCTAAAAAACAGCCAGTTAAAAAAGCCCCAGCGAAAAAAACTGCAAAGAAAACAACAGCAAACAAGGCTGCACCAGCAAAAAAGTCTGCCAAGAAAACAATTAAGAAAAAATAATACGACAATAGAATAATAATATGCTTAGTAACTATTTTTATCCATTGAATGAAACATTTAATCGTTCGAATTTCACTGGTGATAGTATAGGTTCAGTTATAAATTCAAATATTGCAGATAGAAATTTTCCTTCATTTGAAGGAGCAGATATTGCAATTATTGGTATCTCAGAATACAGAGGCGGAGTTTCAAATATTAATTCTAAAAATGGAATTGATGCAATCAGAGAAAAGTTTTATAAATTAAAAATTCATTTAAATAGTAAATCTATAATTGATCTTGGTAATTTAATTCTTGGTGATACATTACCTGATACTTATGCGGCGGTTGCTACTGTAGTAAGTGAATTATTGAGTAGCAATACGATTCCGGTAATAATTGGAGGAAGTCAGGATTTAACTTATGCTCACTACTGCGGATATAAAAAGCTTGAACAAATTGTAAATCTTGTATGTATAGATTCAAGATTTGATTTAGGTAGTCCTGAGGATAGTTGTAACTCAGAAACATTTCTGGGCAACATTATTATGGAGCAACCAAACTATTTATTTAATTTCAGCAGCATAGGCTATCAAACTTATTTTGTTGGAAGTTCTAGCATAGAAATAATGAATAAACTGTTTTTTGAAACATATCGATTGGGTCAATTGCGAACCAATATTGAAGAAGCTGAACCCATTGTTAGAAATGCAGATTTTATATCTGTAGATATTTCAGCCATCAGAAGCTCTGATGCTCCAGGCAATAAAGATGCTACTCCTAATGGATTTCATGGAGAGGAAATTTGCCAAATTATGATGTATTCTGGACTAAGTGATAAATCGACTGGAATAGGATTTTATGAGTATAATTTAGATTTAGATATTAATTTTCAGACTGCTCATTTAATAGCTCAAATGATATGGTTTTATATTGAAGGAATCGGTAACAGGAAAAACGAAACACCAGCTATAGCGAGTTCCAATTATTTAACCTATCGTGTTCCAATTTCTGAGATCGAAAACGACATAGTGTTTATTAAAAGCTTGAAAAGTAACCGTTGGTGGATGAAAATGCCGGTTGAACTATCAAAAAATAGATATATGAGCCAGCATCTAATGCCATGTAGCTATAAAGATTATCAGCAGGCATGTACAAATGAAGTCCCTGATAGGTGGTGGAATGCTTTTCATAAGCTATCATAGCTTCTATTTAATTGATTTATAAAGTAATATGTCAAAAAATAATAAAAGTATTGTGTTTAAGAACGATTCTTAGAGTAGTGAAATAAATGGGCTGTATTTTACAATTGCTACGACAATTACCTCTTAATTTTCAATAAAATATACAAATTTTGAATTGTAATTTATATTTACTTACTTTACCCACCTTAATAAACCGATTAACAAAGATTCAACCCTCTATGAAGAAAATTTTAGCTGTATTAACAGTTAGTTGCCTCTCTACAGTAGGCTTCGCACAGCAAGATCCTCAATTCAGTCAAAACATGTTTAACAGATTATTCGTGAACCCGGCATATGCAGGAAGTTCTGAATCGATTTGTGCTCATTTGCTTTATCGCAATCAATGGGTAAACTATGACGGTGCTCCGAAGACAGGAGTTATCGGAATAGATGGCCCAGTTGCAAATGGCAAAGTAGGAGTTGGACTATCTATTCTTACAGACAAAATTGGATTTGAGAATACATTACAAGGGAAATTATCAGGAAATTACAAATTCGATGTCGGACAAGGTAAATTAGGTTTAGGAATAGACCTGGATTTCATGCAACATCAAATTGATGGGAACTTTAGAGCTTCAGACCCAGGTGATCCATCGATTCCTACATCAGGAGTTAGCGGAACTGCGTTTGATTTAGGGTTTGGTGCTTATTATAATAACGATAAATTTTTTGCTGGAGTTTCGGCAAGCCACTTATTAGAGAGCAGTGTTGATCTTGATAATTTTTCAAAAGTTTATAAGAGACATATGTACGGTATGGTTGGTTACAATTTAGAAGTTTCTCCTATGGTAACATTAAAGCCAATGATTTTTGTTAAAAATGTATCTGGAAATACCACATTTGATATAAATGTTAATGCTCAATACAATGAGCGCTTTTGGGTAGGTTTGTCTTATAGAAACGAAGATGCTATTGTTGGAATGTTAGGGATGAATGTTACCGAAAAGCTTAAAGTAGGCTATTCATATGACTTTACAACTTCACAATTAAAGAACTATAGTGATGGAACGCATGAGATAATGTTAGGATATTGTTTCATGGTTAAGAAAAAAGTTCCTGTTTCAATTAAAAACGTAAGGTTTTTATAAATTCAAATAAACTTAAAAAAAACTGTAACATAAATGTAGGGTCGTCGTAAAGGCGACTTCTAAAATGGATGAATTAACAATAATTTCTTGGAATTCTTCGTTAGCTAAATAAATAAAAAATTAAAGTACCAAACCTTAAGCGAAAAAAACGCATATGAAAAATTTGATTATTGCAATATCGGCAGTTATTCTATTCAGTAGTTGTGGTGGCGGCGAACGCGGTCAGTTGGTGGGAGTGCAGGGGCGTGAAAAGTGGTATCAAGCAGATCCTTACGGGATGGTGTTTATTCCACAAGGATCCTTTAATATGGGTGCTAGCGATCAAGATGTCCCTTATTCACAAATTACGCAATCTAAAACTGTAGCTGTTCATGCATTTTACATGGACAATACTGAAATCACAAATAATGAGTATCGGCAGTTCGTTTACTCGGTTCGCGACTCAATGGCTCATCGCTTATTAGGAGGAGATCATTTATTAGAGGAAGGTGAATATGGTGAGCGCATTAACTGGGATCAGAAAATTAAGTGGGATGAAGAAGAGAATATTGAAACACTAGCAGACTTATATTTACCAGAAAGCGAGCGTTATTACAGAAGAAAAGAAATTGATGCTCGTAAATTAAACTACGAATATCAATGGATTGATTTAAAAGCGGCTGCGCAAAAAACTTTAAGAGATGAAGGTGCTGATGCAGCGGCTGGCTCTTTTAGTGACCGTAAAGACGGTAGAACAGATAGATCTGTTTTTATCAAGAAAGAAATAATAAATATTTATCCTGATACATTGTGTTGGATTCATGACTATACGTATTCATTTAACGATCCAATTGCTAAAGCTTATTTTTGGCATCCAGCTTATGATGATTATCCTGTAGTTGGGGTTAACTGGAAGCAAGCAAATTCATTTTGTGTTTGGAGAACACAATTGTTAAACAGCTACTTAGAAGAAAGCGGAGAGGCTTATGCTCAGGATTTTCGCTTACCAACGGAGAGTGAGTGGGAGTATGCATCTCGTGGAGGATTAGCAAATAACCCATATCCTTGGGGAGGTCCGTATACAAGAAATAGCAATGGCTGTTTCCTAGCTAACTTTAAACCATTAAGAGGTAATTATACCGATGACGGAGGATTTTATACTGTAAAAACTACTTCTTATTTCCCTAACGACTTTGGTCTTTATTGTATGGCGGGTAACGTTGCAGAATGGACAAGTAATGCGTACGACAATTCTGCATATAACTTCATGCATGACTTAAATCCAGATTATATTTACAATGCAGCTGATAATGATTCTCCTGAATTGAAGAAAAAAGTAACGCGTGGGGGATCTTGGAAGGACATTGGTTATTTTATTCAGACAAGTACAAGAAATTTTGAATATCAAGATACATGTAAATCATACTTAGGTTTTCGTTGTGTAATGGACTTCTTAGGGCGTGATAAAGCAGATTTCTAATTTAATAAACCTTTCGTATAAAAGCGAACATTTAACCACTTCGCAAATTTTAAATCAACCAAAATCAATCTTAACAACCTTAAAAACTTAAAAAATGGGATTAGCGCAAATTACCCAAGGAAAAGGATTCAAATCATTCATGGGAAAATTATACGGTTTGGGTGCAGCCGTAGTTATTTTAGGAGCTTTATTTAAAATTCAGCACTGGGAAGGTGCGGGACTCATGTTGACAATAGGTCTATTGACAGAGGCTGTAATCTTCTTCTTTTCAGCGTTTGAACCACCACATGAAGAAGTGGATTGGTCGTTAGTTTACCCCGAGTTAGCTGGCATGCATGAACCAGGTGCTGATCGTCATAAGAAAGGGAATGTTTCTCAACAATTAGATAAAATGTTATCTGAAGCTAAAATTGGTCCTGAACTAATTGAAAGTTTAGGCACTGGTTTACGTTCTTTAAGTGAAAACACTTCTAAAATGGCTTCAGTTACTAATGCCGCTATTGCTACCGAAGAATATGCAAAAAATGTGACGAGTGCTTCTAAGGAAGTTACTGCTTTAGCAAATTCATATAAATCTGCTTCTGCTTCTTTAACTAGTTTAAGCGCTTCAAATGAAGCATTATTGACTAACCTAAATGGTACCGTTGAAGACACGAAAAACTATAAAGATGAAGTAGGTAAGTTAGCTAAGAACTTATCATCCTTAAATACTATTTATGGAACGATGTTAACTTTAAGCGCTTCAAATGAAGCATTATTGACTAACCTAAATAGTACTGTTGAGGATACTGAAAAGTATAAAAATGAAGTCGGTAAGTTGGCTAAGAACTTATCATCATTAAATACTATTTATGGTAATATGTTAACTGCAATGGGTAATAAATAATCCTGGTCATTATACTTAATCAAATAATTTCTAACCCTTAATTTGAACAGAGAAAATGGCAGGTAATAATTTATCCCCTAGGCAGAAAATGATTGGTATGATGTACCTCGTGTTAACAGCCTTGTTAGCATTGAATACATCAAAGGAAATCATCAATGCATTCGTTACAATAAATACAAGTTTAGAGTTTTCAGTTTCAAATATGAATGCGAAAAACAACTTGTCTTATAGTACGTTTGACAAAAAAATGGAAACGGAAAAGGAAAAAACCGCACCGTTTTATAATAGAGCGCAGGTTGTAAGAAAACTTTCTAAAGACCTAAATAACTACATTGATAAACTAAAAAATGATTTAATCGTGGCTACTGATAAATTAGAGCCAGGAACAAAAATTGAGTTAATTGATGTAGAAGCAAAAGATAACTATGACGTGCCTACAAATCTTATGTGTGGTGATAAACAAGATGGAAGAGGAAGGAAGGGGTCAGAGTTAAAAACAAAAATAGAAGAGTATAAAAAGAATGTTAATGCTGCTTTAGATCCCAAAGATCAGGCTATCTGGAAGAGTAAATTAGATAATATGTTTAGTACGTCTGACCCAGATCCTAAAAACAAAGGCGATAAATTCGTAATTGAAGAAGGAAAACGTACTTGGGAAATGGCTAATTTCTATCATAACCCTGTTGTTGCTTCTGTTTGTCAGTTAACAAAATTCCAATTGGATATTAAGAATGCTGAATCAGACGTAGTAAACCATTTATTGGCATCTATTAATGCAACCGATTTGAAATTCTCAGATGTAGTTGCAAAAGTTGTTGCTCCTTCAAGTTATGTAATCATCGGACAAGAGTATACTGCAGATGTATTTCTTGCTGCTTATGATAAGACATCTACACCAGAAATTGTTGTTGGTGGTTCTACCCTCAAAGTAGAAGATGGAATGGGTAAGTATACAACTTCTCCACGTTCAGCAGGTGAGCAAAAATGGTCAGGGAAGATAAGATTAAAAGGAAGTGATGGCGTTTATAAGGAATATCCATTTG
>CALQOD010000100.1 GCA_943332105.1 Chitinophaga pinensis
CATCAATTTGTCCGTTGAAGGATCTTGTATCTGTCTGTACAACATCGCTCAAATGACCAATTCGCATTGGGTAGGATGTATTAGGTTTCATCGTTCCACGGAAGTATTGAGATGCTACTTTTATTCCATTGACAAAAAGTTTTGAAGAGTCACCATCAAAGCTAGCGGCTACGTGTGCCCATGTATTTAGCGTTAATACATTAGCAGGTGATACAATAGGCTGCCAGCTCATTGAATTTCCAAGCGTGTCAACTCCACAAAATGTAAATGATAACTGTCCTGACCCACCACATCGTAAAACGAATCCTTGTTCGCCGTTTAAACTCCAGCTGTGTTTGCATGCAATAGAATTACTATAATGGTTTGGTCCGAAAGCTGCTGGTTTTATCCAAGCCTCCACAGTAATAGCAGAATCTAATTGTAAATTGTTATCTGTCGTAAATGAAACGTAACTTGATGTTCCATTCAAAATAATGGACTTCGTATTTGCAGTGCATTGTGCTAATAATAAGTTGGGAATTCCAATTAGCATTACTGCCAGTAGTATATTTTTTTTCATAAGGTGGTTTTTCAGTAATTGTAAAGATAAAAAATTTGTTCTATTAATAACAACTTAGCAATTATTATCTTTGCCAAATGAATCATCCAGGAGAGCTAAATATAGCTGATTTTACTTATGATTTGCCTAATGACAGGATAGCTTCTGAGCCAGCCGCCGCTCGTGCTGATTCGAAGCTGTTGGTTTATAAAAACGGAATTATCCAGGATAAATATTTCACTGAGATTGGTAATCAACTGCCATCTGATGCAACCTTGATTTTTAATAACACCAAGGTTGTTAAAGCTCGTTTGTTTTTTCTGAAAGAATCGGGTGCTAGTATTGAGGTTTTTTGCCTCGAGCCACAAAAAGGCATAACAGTAGAGCAATCTTTTTCACAGCGTCATACTGTCAATTGGATATGCATGATTGGTAATTCAAAAAAATGGAAAGAAGAAATCTTGAATTTTAAAATGTTCATTGAGGAAATAGAAGTTGTTTTGGCTGCTAAGCGATTAGAAAATTATGGTCAGGAATCATTAATTGAGTTTTCTTGGAATAATTCTGATTTTTCATTTAGTGAAATATTAGAAATAGCAGGTGAATTGCCTTTGCCACCTTATATGAATCGCGAAGCTACTGCGGATGACCGTGACCGTTATAATACTGTTTATGCTGTGCACGAGGGTTCTGTTGCAGCACCAACTGCAGGTTTGCATTTTACAAACACACTAATAGCTGAATTAAAATCAAACGGAAATAAAACATTAGATGTTCTTTTACATGTAGGTGCAGGAACTTTTAAACCTGTTAAGTCAGAAAAGATGCAAGAACATGTAATGCATGCCGAACGAATTAAAGTAAGCGTTATTAATTTGGAGCAATTACTCATTCAAAAAATAAAAAGTAAAATAATTCCGGTTGGAACAACATCAACTCGTACGCTTGAAAGTTTATACTGGATGGGAGTTCAGGTCCTTGAAAATCGTTTTTCAGGAGGTGATTTTTGTATAGTTCAATGGGAATCTTATGAAGCTAAAAATAATTATTCTGCTAAAGAAGCATTAACCGCATTGATAAATTATGCAAATACTAATGAATTAGATTTTGTAGAGGGATTTACGCAGATTATTATTGCTCCAGGATATCAATTTAAAATCATTGATGGATTAATAACCAACTTTCATCAGCCGCAAAGCACTTTATTATTGTTAGTTTCGGCATTAATTGGCGATGATTGGAAGAAAGTATATAAACATGCACTGGAAAACAATTATCGCTTTTTAAGCTATGGAGATAGTTCTTTACTGCTCCCTTAATTTAGCATTCAGGGACATTCACAGAGATATTTGTTGCAAGACCCCCTTCCGATGTTTCTTTGTATTTTGAATTCATATCTTTTGCCGTTTCCCACATGCTTTTAATTACATCTTCCAAGCTAACTTTAGCAGATTTTGGATCGCTCTCTAATGCAATGTTTGACGCGGTAATAGCTTTAATAGCACCCATACTATTTCGCTCAATACATGGAATTTGAACTAAACCACCAATAGGATCACATGTTAATCCTAGGTGATGTTCCATTGCTATTTCTGCTGCCATTAAAACTTGACCTGGACTAGCACCTAAGCATTCAGCTAATGCAGCAGCGGCCATTGCACTGCTAACTCCAATCTCTGCCTGACAACCTCCCATTGCTGCGCTGATTGTTGCATTCTTTTTAAATAATGTCCCAATTTCACCTGCAGTGATAATGAATCGAACAATTTTATCCTCTGTAAAATCTTTTTCAAAGCAATAGGCGTACATCATAACTGCGGGTATAACACCTGCGGCACCGTTAGTAGGTGCGGTAATAATTCTTCCAAATGATGCATTCTCTTCATTAACAGCTAAGGCAAAACAACTAATCCATTTGTTTACCGAATTAAAATCTCGCGCGCTGTTGCGAATGCATTCAATCCATTCATCAACATTGCTGTAATTGGCCTGTGATAATTGTTTAGCATTTATTTCTGATGCACGACGTTTTACTTGTAATCCTCCAGGTAAAATCCCTGATTTGTGCGTACCTCTGTAAATACAATCTTTAATTTCTTTCCAAATGTTTAATGCTTTTTCATTAATCTCTTCTTTGCTTCTCCAAGCCAATTCATTTAAAAATATTAAGTCACTCACCGATAAATTTAATTGCGCGCAATAAGTAAGAATTGCATTAGCTTGATGACAAGGGTAGGTTGTAACGATTGCACTTTTGTTAATAGTATTCGCCTCATCTGTGGCAACAAATCCGCCACCAACAGAATAATAATTTCTTGAAATTATTTCCCCCGATTTTAATGTCGCTTCAAATACCAAAGTATTTGGATGTTGGGGCATACTTTTATCTTTATGAAAAATAACATCACGACTATAAGAAAATTCAATGGGATGTGTATTGTTTAAAATCAGGATATTGCCATTCTGAATCTTTTCGCATTTCTCCGTGATTGTATTTGTATCAATAGTAGTATAATCTTCACCACTTAGTCCCATCAACAATGCTAAATCAGTACCGTGACCTTTTCCTGTTTTAGCTAATGACCCATATAAGTTTGCTTTAATTGACACTACCTCTTCGAGCGGACTAAACTGTTGTATCCTCTTTAAAAACATACCAGAGGCAATCCATGGTCCCATTGTATGAGAGCTTGATGGACCAATTCCAATTTTAATCATTTCAAAAACGCTGATACTTTCCATACTCAATGTTGAACCATTACAAAACTAATAGACTTCATTAAATTATTTTCTTTTTGAATCTTGTTTTTTCTTCTGATGTCGGAAATCTTTTTTTGCTCCTTCCGCTGGCACTTCTACTTTTTTTAGATTAGTTGATGGATTTTTATATTCTATCTTTTTACCAATCAATTTCTCTATATCCCGAAGGTAAGCCTGCTCTTCAAAATCACAAATACTAATTGCAATTCCTGTCGACCCTGCACGACCTGTTCTGCCTATACGATGCACATAGGTTTCAGCTACATTCGGAATATCAAAATTAATTACATGACTTAAATTATCAATATCAATTCCTCTTGCTGCAATATCAGTAGCTACTAAAATACGAGAAAGCCCACTTTTAAATTTACTTAAAGCATTTTGACGTTGATTTTGCGATTTATCGCCATGAATTGCATCTGCTTTGATTCCTTTGTTTTGCAAATGTCTTGCAACTCTATCGGCACCATGCTTTGTTCTTGTAAATACAATTGCCGATTCTATTGGATGCTCTAAAAGCAAGTCAGAGAGAAAATCTCGCTTATCGCTTTTATTAACGAAGTACAATTCTTGTTTTACTAATTCTGCAGTTGATGAAACAGGTGTTACTTCTACATACTTCGGATTATTTAAAATACGCTTTGCTAACTCTGCAATCTCTAAAGGCATAGTAGCTGAGAAAAATAATGTTTGACGCTTCGCAGGAAGCTTGGCAACCACTTTTTTTACATCATGAATAAAACCCATGTCTAACATTCGATCTGCTTCATCTAAAACAAAAAAATCAATTTCGTTTAATGAAATTATTCGTTGGTTCATCAAATCTAATAAGCGACCAGGCGTAGCCGTTAAAATATCAATTCCGTTACGCAGTGCTTGTGTTTGTGATAGTTGTGAAACGCCACCAAATATAACGGTATGCCTAAGTGCTAAATGCCTTCCGTATGTGGCTATGCTTTCATTGATCTGAATAGCTAATTCACGAGTAGGAGTAAGTATCAAACAGGTAATTCCTTTTTTTCTTCCTTGCTGATGAATCAACTGCAGAATAGGTATTGAAAACGCTGCAGTTTTGCCTGTTCCTGTTTGAGCACATCCTAATAAATCATTTTTTGCTAATATAAAAGGAATAGCTTTCTCTTGAATAGGGGTGGGTTGAACGTAGCCTTCTTCACGTAATGATTGTAATATCGGCTCAATTATTTTGAGTTCTTCAAATTTCATAATATCTTGTTATAACGATTATCGTTATGCTTGTAAAAATGAGACTAAATAATAAAGTGTACATATGATCAGCAATGTTTTTATCCACAATTTTTGATGATATGTTTTAAATGGAAAATAGATGTTTAAAAGAAGTAAAATAATATTTATTATGAGCGCGGGAGTAAAATTCCCTACAATGTTCTCAGGAGTAAATGACTTGTTTTGAAGTGTAGTAAGGTTCTTTAAAGAGTGCAGTAAAGGGGTTTCGCCAATTATAATCCAATTATTCAATTCGAGTCCGTTAATCTCAACATTGCTTTCAATTTCGATTTTGTGATTAGTAGTCTCGAGATGATAGTATAGCTTATCCTCGTCAATTAAAGTAGCTTTTATGATTTTCTCAGAGCGGAACCTGCCGGGAACAATTTGGTCTGAAAGAAATATTATTGTAATTAAAAGAAGAATTAACGTTGCTCGTTTGTTCCAAAATATTTCATGAATTGACCTATTACGTTCCTCTTCGTCTAGTTTTTGTTTCCATTCGCGATAGCGCATTTTGGCTTGTTCATTTGCTTTTGCCTTTAATAACTCCTCATAATTAACCGGAATTGGCTGTTGATGATAGCGACCTTCTTTAAAATCAACAATTCGTTGGTAAGCTTCAGAGATACTTATGAATTTTTCTGCAGCATTGTCTAGTCTGTTGATGTCAGGATGAAATTCTTTTGCTTTAGTTCGATAGGCCTTTTTTATCTGTGCGATTGAAGCCTCTGAGCCAATTCCTAATGTCTCGAAATCGTTTAACAATGCCATTCCTTAATTTAGTTAAGACAAAACAGTTTTAGATTGTCTTCTTTATTGATACTTTTGCAAAAGTAAACGATTATGGTTATTCTGAATTATATTCTTTATTATCTTGTTATCCTTCCTATTGCATATCTTCCTTTCAGGGTATTGTATATGTTGTCTGATGTGCTGTTCTTTTTATTTTTCAGATTAATTAAGTATCGTAAAAAAGTAGTATTACGGAATATTGCTAATGCATTTCCTGATCAATCAAAGGAGGAGCATATTCGTATCGCTATAAAATTTTATCATCACTTCTGCGATGTAATGGTGGAGACATTTAAATCGTTTGCGATTTCCCAAGATGATTTACTGAAACGAAATAAATTAATCAACCCCGAATTGATAAATCATTATTTTGAGAAAGGTCAAAGTGTGATTTTAGCGGGAGGACATTACAACAACTGGGAATGGGTAGCAACTGGAATGGATTGTCAGGTCAAACATTCGGTAATTGCTATTTATAAATCACTATCGAATAAATTCTTTGATGAGAAAGTGCTTAAGTCAAGAAGTAATTTCGGATTAAAAATGATAAGCACAAAGCGTGTAACAGAGATATTTGATAATAAAAAAAATGATATAACAGCAACTATTTTTGCTATCGATCAAAGTCCTGCCAATCCACGCAAAGCATATTGGTTACAATTCATGAATCAGGAAACGGCATGCTTCTATGGCACTGAAAAATATGCGAAGCAATATAATATGCCTGTGTTATTTGGTTCGGTTAGAAAAGTAGCACGTGGATATTATGAGTATGAATTTTTGGTCGTGACCGATAATCCTGCCGTCGAAGAAAAAGGATTTATCACAAAAAAAACAAATTTGATTTTAGAAAACGATATCTTGCAGGCTCCTGAATTCTGGCTTTGGACACATAAGCGATGGAAACATTCTCGTCCCGAAGGTATTCAGATGGAAACAGTATTCGAATAAAAAATAATGCTACACTTTAAGAAGTTTGATTTAAATGAAAATGCCGATTGGGTTGTGTTTGTGCATGGTGCAGG
Source organism: Chitinophaga pinensis (assembly GCA_943332105.1). Lineage (GTDB taxonomy): Bacteria > Bacteroidota > Bacteroidia > AKYH767-A > OLB10 > CAINEC01. The sequence goes on from CALQOD010000100.1 coordinate 6,364, forward strand.
CGGTAGCTCTTCCATTTGGCACAAGCAGCTAAAGGCTTTTAGTGAGCAGTTTAATGTTTTGATAGTAGATTTGCGTGGACATGGTAAGTCAAAACATTCAAAGTTTAAATTAGATAAAAAATACACTTTCGAAAAAGTAAGTAAAGATGTTTTGGAAGTATTAGATTTTCTTAAAATAAAAAAAGCTCATTTTATTGGTATTTCACTGGGCACCATAATTATTCGTGTTATTGGGGAGATGCAACCTGAACGTATCAAAACGCTAATCATGGGTGGTGCTATAACTCGATTGAATATTCGCTCCCGTTTCTTGGTGTGGTTTGGTAACAGAATGAAATCGATTGTGCCTTATATTTGGTTGTATTCTTTTTTTGCTTGGATTATCATGCCTCGGAAGCGACATGCAGAGTCTCGTAAGTTTTTTATTGGCGAAGCTCGAAAGTTATATCAGAAGGAATTTTTACGCTGGTATAAATTAACAGCAGAATTAAATCCGTTGTTGAGTTTCATTCGTGAAAAAGAAACTGGTCTTCCAATTTTATATGTAATGGGTTCCGAAGATTATATGTTTCTTGAGCCTGTGAAAAGAATGGTTTCACAGCATAAGAATTCGTTTTTGAAAATTCTAGACAACAGTGGCCATGTAGTAAACATGGATCAGCCTGATGCCTTTAACCAAGCAGTAATTGAATTTATTAAGGGCGATAGGTGGGTAGTTTAAACAGTTCTCTGATTGCTGCTTTCATAAATACCATCGTTGGAAATACACGTAATATTTTAAAATCTTGAATCAATGTTGTTTCTTCGCTCAGAAACTTTAAAGGTAAATAAGCAGGGAGTTTTCTGAACAGGCAGTTGAACAAATAAAAAGCGGGTACTTTTTTCTCTCGCATTACTCTTAAAAATACACCATCATAAAATTGAAATCGTCCCTTGCTCTTCGGATGGTAATTACTTAATGATGGATGTTTTTTAAAATGAGCAATTAGATGTTTCGATTCTTCCTGTATGAAGTGAAAAGTAAATCCCGTAGATGCTTTACTAGCGCCACCATTAGTACCGATATTAAATACGTGTTGATTGATTTTTTTTATGAATGGTTGGTTATACATCGGAATAACACCAAACTCTTCTTCGGTAACCTTGTACGCGTGATACTTTAATTTTTCTTCGATGTAGTTGTTTAACTCTCTTTCATATTCGTCTTTATCCAATAGATTTTCTGAAAAAATAGTAAACTCCATCAATGCTTTAGTTTTACTAATGGGTAGGATATACATAAACCTACATTCGTTATTTTGATTGATGTTAAAGTCCATCAAAGTAGCAACCCCTTCTTCAAAAAATGGTTGTTCTGTTTCAATAAACTTTCCTTTAAAATGCTGCAAAAAGTAATGGTATTTTGATTCATCTTTATTTAAATACTGAATGGAACTATTGAAAATAATAGTACCTGTATATCTTCCTTCTAAAGTAATAACTTCATCATTTTCAAAATTCACTATTGTTTGCTGTACAAAATGAATATTACTGTTTTTCGATATAACATCATTGCAATACTGATAAAACGCCTGCGAGCGAATCATTTTGTACTTGTACGGCTGCGGATTTAATTTCGCATCGTAACCCGGAGAAGTAAAACGAATTTTATCCCATGTTTTAATAACACACGATTCAAACAAACCTTCTTTCTCTTCCCAAAAACACCAGGTACGATCGTTGTGTGCTTTCTGATCTTTATCAATTACCAACACTTTTTTATTATGCAATAAGCCTTCTTGCTGCATACGCACCAATAGACTAAGCGCAGCTGCGCCGCCTCCTGCAAAAATGTAATCGTAGTTAGTGTTCGACATCCTTAATTATTAAAATGTATCCTTGTAAAGTTGAATTGCATCATTGATAATACCTAATGCTTTTTCTTTATTTTGGAACTCTTCTACAACAACTTTTTTCTTTTCTAAAAGCTTATAATCTTCAAAAAATCTTCTCATCTCAATAGTAGTATGAGGCGGCAATTCTGAAATATCATTGATGTAATTTACAGATTCATCATTAAGCGCAACAGCAATAATTTTATCATCCATTTCTCCTTGATCGACCATGCGCATTACACCAATTACTTTTGCTTCCACTAAA
>CALQOD010000101.1 GCA_943332105.1 Chitinophaga pinensis
GATACTAAAATAATTATTTTAAATAAGATTAAAGCAAATAGCTGAAAACGAATCCAAAACGAAACAAATAAAAACGACGAAAAAGCTATAGCTCTAATCAATATTGTAAAATTACCCTTGCTATAAATATTACAGGTCTACTCCAAATTGTTTCTTCAATTATATTGTGTAAAAAGCACACAAGCTATAATGCATGCTAGCTTAAATCCAATAGTAAAAAATGTTATATGATAATTTTCAATTTATATTTGATTAATAAACAAATTGAAAATCACAAATCAAAATTTATTTAGTATTATATTTAAATAAACGAAATTTTGATCTGTGAGAATTGTTGGAGTAACTTATAGAAGCTCTTTTAAAATCGAGTACACAACAATTATTGTATTTAGCATGAGGCTGAATATTTACTCCAACTTTCTCCATGGATTTATCAAGGCAGATAATACGGTGTCCTAAACTAGGCACCCCTTCATCAATCAGTAATTGAATTGTAATTTGCCTTCCACTTTCATAACCATATGAACAGCATTCTGCATCATATCCTTTTTTACAAGTTTTACGATTATGTCCAGTATAACCAGAAGCACCACTTTCTTCTGCAAAACACTTTGCAAGCTTATACATATTATCATTAAAGTACAATTCGCCAACAGGCTTCATATGCTTTAAGGTATTCATAAGTGAATTTACATATCCACTCTCAGAATAAGATCCATCCGCAAGGCATTTGGTTATTTCAATTGCTGCAAACTTCTTTGGAAAAAGTCGGGCGAGATTAATATATCGAACAACCTCTTTTTCTTCAGAAGTAAAAATCTCAATATCCTTCGCTGTATTGGCTGTTTCAAATTCTTGAGTCGTCCATTCTTGCGCGAATGCAACTTGAGAACAAAAGGAGAATAGTGCGATAAAAAATAATCGAGTCATGTTAGTTAATATATCGAATAACGCGAAACAACAATGGATATTACAAAAACAAGAATTTGATGTGATTTATAAGTACGTTGCGCACTTTGCTTTAAACTTTCGATGACCTTGATCATTTAAATGAGGATCTACTTGAAATGGAGTTGGCAATTTAAAAATCAATCCAATCTCATGCGCACTGCCAGTTTCTGATGCATTAATTCCATTTATTGTAAAATCAGATGAATAATAAAAGTTCACCGTTATTGGCTGTCCTCGTCTATTATCACCAATACTCTTAGCAACGGAGACACCAAATACAATTGCATCCTGTTTATATGTTTGATTAAAGTTTTTGAATCGATATCCAGCATAACATTGTAATTGCTTTATCATAAATCGATTCCCAATCGTTGTAGAATAAAAAATATCATTTCTTTGATATTTATTGTGAATACGATGAATTATTATATATGGCTGTGCAATGAACCATTGTGACTCATCATATTTCGTCATATTTAAATTAACGGCAGCTTGAAAACATTGAGTTGTTGGTATCTCATAATCTTCATTATTTAAAAAACTATATGACTGGTTATATATTGACTGACTGTATCCAAACATTACATAATTTGAAAGTTGAGTAATATAATTACGACCTTTACTATAATCACCCAAAAAGAATCTTACTAAACCACCAAAGCGAGCATATGATTTAAAAGGAGTATATGAATTATCATTTAATTTTAAGCCTGTTGGATAAACAAATCCTAATACGGGATCTATCTGATCAGAGAATTGAAAATTATTTTCAATTCGTTTTTGCATGATTCCAAAACTACCACCTACAGAAGCTTCTGCAAAAGGACCAAATATTTTCCAATACGAAATTGCGGGTTCTATTTTTAATGTTCTCAAATTACCATCACCTTCAACATTATCTTGCAAATTAATTCCAACTCCAAATCCACCATTTGTAGAAGGCACATAAATATCACCGGTTAAACTTTTAGTTTGAAACTTGCTTTTTAAATGTGTCCATTGTGTTCGATAAATTGAATTAAAATCAATAGTCACTCCATCACCAACCAACGCTGGATTAGCTCCTATTTTATCTAACCAATAGTGAGAAAGCTTAGGATCTTGTGCATGAACATCTAAACCCAGCATTAATAAGAATATGTAAAAAATTAATTTTTTCATTATTATCTTATTAATGTTACATTACCTGTTATTCGTTTAAGTCCTTGCTCTAGATTATGTTGTCCAGGCCAAATATCTCCATTTTCAAATGTTGCTTCTACTTTCCATATATAAACATCCGAAGGTAAAAGACTACCATCCCTTTTACCATCCCACCATTCACTAGGCGAGCCATCTTTCAATGCAGTTGATTCCCATATTAAAATTCCAAACGTATCATAAACCCATACATGGTAAGATGTCAAACTCTTTCCTTGTGGATAGAACACTCTATACATTTCACCACTATTTCCTTTATCAGGTGCGAAGGCATTCGGAACAAATAATCCATCAAAATAAGTTGGCTTAATAGGCTTAACTATCGTATCTGTACATCCATTTGCTGCATAGGCAATTAATTCAACATCATAAACTCCGTTTGCATTAAACTGATGATCTGGATTTTCTAAAGTTGATGTTGAATTATCATCAAAATCCCAAAGCCAGCTAACATCATACACGGATAAGTTGGTAAAATATACCCATCCATAATTTGAAGGATTTAAAGCAAGAGTATAACTAAAGTCTGCTGTTGGTCCTGGAATAACAGTAATCGTAGATGATAAAGTTGTAGAATCTTTACAGCCACCTAAACCTTCAATAGATAGCGTTACCGTATAATTTCCATCATCAGTATATGTATGAATTGGCAATTGATCTGTCGACATAAACCCATCACCGAAGGTCCATAAATAGGAAATAGCGTTCGAAGAGTTATTAATAAACACTGGAGTGAAATCTTCACAACCTCTAGGTTCTACTACTGCTATGTCTGCTATCGGTTCCGGATATACGACAAACTGATCTGAAGAAGTATCCTTACAACCAAAATCGGAAATTGCAATTAGCTGTACTCCTATTGTACCAACTTGCGTAAAATTCATCGCAGGACTTATCTGCGTTGATGTTTGCCCATCGGTAAACGACCAGCTAGCTCCTGAACCAAGTATCGATTGATTGTTGAACTGAACTACAACAGGGGCGCCACATGATGAGTCAGGACTAAACGTAAATATGCTTGTTGGTTTAGGATGAACGATCACCTCTCCCCTCGCCGTATCAATACATCCATACTGCGTTTGAACAGTTAACAAAGGATAAAATATTCCTGCATTTAGATAAACATGCGTTGCGTTGAAAGCAGCAGAAGTATTTCCATCGCCAAAATCCCATAATACTCCACTCACTCCACCTGTCGACTGATTCACAAAATTCGCTAAGAATGGCTGACATCCTTCAAAGTATAATGAATCATAGGCAGCTATCGGTAATGGCTTAACGACAACATACTTGTAGGACGTATCACTACAGCCATGAATACCTCCAGTGCCTATCATCGAAACTAAAAATGTCCCTGCAGAATTATATGTATGCAAAGGGTTCGTCAGCGTTGAACCAAATCCATCACCAAAATCCCATATAATATTTGTTAAAGGAGTTGCAGATGTATTATTAAATTGAACCGATGAATTAATACAAACTGTATCAACCGAACTAGTAAACGACAATGTAGGCTGCGGCCAGACTTCAATTGAAACATAAGCTGTATCATAACTACAATTATTCGTAATGATAAAAGATGCAGTATAGGTTCCAGGATTGACGTATGTATGGGTCGTATTATACTGATTCGAAACATTACCATCTCCAAAATTCCATGCATAAATTGTTCCTCCAATTGAATAATTAGTAAACGTAACCGTCAATGGTGCGCAACCTTTATCCGGAATCGTATTAAAGAATGCATTAGTCGTATTTGGATGAACTAATATACTATCAACATAAGTATTCGTTCCGCAATCATTAATTGCAATGAGTGAAATATAATAAACAGTATCCTGCGTGTATGCATAGAACGTATGCGGTGCAGGCACTCTTGAAGTATCCGTTGTTCCATCACCAAAATTCCACAAGAAAGATGTCGGTAAGCCGTAGCTGTTATTACTAAACGAGATGGTTAATGGCGAACAACCAGACGATAAATTGGTTCCAAAATATGCAGTTGGAGTTGGATGAACAATTACAGAATCAATATAAGTGGTACTGCCACATAAATTACCAACTGTTTGTGTAACTAGATATAATGTATCCTGATACAAACTTGCATTGTATATAACTGTATGCGGACCTTGTGTATTAGCTGTAGTTCCGTTACCAAAATTCCAATTGTAGGTTGGATTAAGTAAATATCCTGTACTCTGATCAGTAAATGTTACACTAAGCGGTCCACATCCTTCACGAGGAGATTCCACAAACTGAGCTACAGGCGGTTCAACAACTCTTACCGTTCTAATATAACTACTATCACAACCGTATTGATTGATAGCAACAAGTGTAATTGTGTATACACCACCGGCATTGTATGCGTGCGAAGGAGATGTAGCAGTAGAATTTGCCCCGTCACCAAAGTCCCATGTATAAGATGTACTCGCTGTTGTGCTTGTTGTATTACCAAATACATAAGAAACATTTTTACATATTACCGTATCCAATGTAAATGATGGAACTGGTGTTGGATTAACTGTAATAGTATAAGGCGTTGCCGGTCCAGGACAACCATCAAACGTAGCTATGGCGTTATAGGTAACCGGAATTGGTGTTACCGTACTTGTACTAAATAAATTCTGTGACGGAATCGAATCTGTTCCTGAAGCAATAGTTCCAGCAATACTTGCTGGCGGTACACATGTCCAGCTATAGGTAACACCACTAATTGGTGATGATAAATAAACTAGTATTGATGTTTCATTAGAACATAACGATTGATTTCCTGGATTAAATATTACTGGCTTAGCTGGATTAACATTCACAGTAGCTGTTATTGGAGAACCCGGACAATTACTTGCATTTGGTGTGATGTAATACGTCATCGTTTGAACAATAACATCTGAATTCACCAATGTTTGCGTTATCGTATTACCATTACCGTTAGAAGCACCAGTTATAAATGGATTTGGTCCAAATGTCCAACTGAATATAGTTCCTGGAACAGGCGAAGATAACTGAATAGTTGCGGCCGTATTGGAACAAATAGTGGTATCAGATGGAGATGCAAATGCTGGAGGTATCGGATTAACAGTTATTGTATAATAATTAGTATCACCAACACAACTTTCTGATACAGTGGTTCCCCATGCAGCAAAAGTGATAGTAATAGGATTGAATGTATTGTTTACTAAAGTAAATGAAGGTATAGTATCGCCTCCACTATTAATTGTTAAACCTGCAATGCCAAAAGGAGTTGTAACTGACCAAGAAATAACCGTATTCGGCGATGTGGTATTTATTGTCACTGGCAATGTCGACGACCCAGAGCAAATTACCTGATTTGGTTGATTGAACGTTACTAACGGGTATGGATTAACTACAACGTAATAAAATTGATCAACACCAGGACATGCCGCAGCTCCTGTTGTAATCGATCTGATAGTATATTTAATCGATATTGGATTTGGAGTTGTATTAACCAGATTTTCTGAAGGAATCGTTGTTGTTCCATTCAAAATTGTTAATCCAATAATACCAGGATACAATGTAGTTAACCAAGATATACTAATATTATTTGTTGCGGATGATAACTGAACCAACTGTGAATTATCCCCAGAACAAATTGTATCATTCGGTGCTGAAATATTAACACTTGGAGCAGGATTTACTACAATCGTGTAGATGTATGGTATTCCCTGACAAGAGTCACTAGGTGTTGGATGGGTATATGGCGTTACCTGAATTATTAATGTATCAGGATTGGGATTTGGTGGATTTGGATTGGTGAGTGTCCATGCTGGAATATTTCCAAAGCCGGCATTTGAAGAATATCCCCCAACGTTAGTCGCAGCCGTATTTAAAATCTGCCAATTATAAGTTGTTGGAACCGTTACATTCGTTTGCCAATTTACAGGTAAAATATTTTGTCCGCTACAAATTGTTTGATCATTAGGCCCTGTAATATTTGCTATTGGATAAAGTGTAACCGTGTACGTACTATCAGGTCCTGGACATCCATCGATAGATGCATTTGCTGTATAAACAGCCGAAACATTTGCCGTAGCGTTCAGAGGTAAATAAATTGTTTCTGGAGAAATTGAGCCAGCACCTGATGTATTTACAAATCCTGTAATACCATTTGAATTCAACGACCAATTATAAACCACATTAGCTACTGTACTATTCAATGTAACCAACGAAGTTCTACTGCTGTCACAAAGCACTTGATTCGGAGAAGAGAATGTTACATGTGGTATTGGCTGTACATACACCGTAACATTTATCGGTAATCCATCACAATTATTTGCTCTTGGAGTTATTGTATATACGACAGAATCTAAGTCGGTTCCCGTATTTGTTAATGTCTGACTGATAGAGTTTCCTGATCCCGTTGTTGGAACTGATGTGATATTTGTTCCTAAAACAGATGACCATGTAAATGTAGCACCTGTAACATCTGATGTTAAAGCAATATTTGTTGATGTTGCACTACAAATTGTATCAGAAACAGGATTAGCTATTGCTAACGGAATCGGATTAACGATAACAGCTGCAGAATCTTTTTTACCTGGACATAATCCTACACTTGTTACTGCCTCAGCTACATAATAAATAGTGATCGGTGCACTGGTAGTATTGACCAATGTCTGGGCTGGTATTGTACTTCCATTACCAGATGTTTGCGCACCTGTTATTCCCGTTGGTGGCGTGCATGTCCATGAGATACTTGTATTCGGAGTGGTAGAAGAAATTGTAACCGGTGCTGTTAATGATCCCGAACAGATTGTTTGTGGTGCAGGACTAAATGTTACTGTTGGTGTTGGATTTACAACTACATAATACTTACGAGTTCCTCCATTACACAAACCACCCAAGGTTGTTATATTTATAGTGTACTCCACATAAACTGGAACAGTACCGTTGTTAGTAAGTGTCTCGCTTGGGATAGTTGTAGTTCCACTGTTTGTAGTCAATCCCAAAACACTACCAGTAGGAACATCAACTGCATTCCATGTAATAATTGCATTGTTAGTTGCTGATGAAAGTGTCACTACTTGAGACGCATCACCTGAACATATTGTATCATTTGGCGCTGACAAATCTACTTGTGGAGATGGATTAACAACTATTTGATAAATGAATGGTATTCCATTACATGAATCTGTCGGAGTTGGATGTGTGTATGGTGTTACTTGAATAAACAAGGTATCATTATTCGCTGTTGGATTATTTAATAACCACGATGGCAATGATCCGTATCCGCTCGTAGTAGGTAAAAATCCAGTCAGCGTTGTTGTTGCACTATTTATTATACTCCAATTATAGCTTACACTTAATCCAGCATTTATATTATTACTCCAATTTACCACGGAACTACTTGTATCGCTACAAATTATTTGTTGCGACGAACCTGTAACCCTTGGTATCGGGAACAATGTTACTTTATACAAACTATCTGGTCCTGGACAACCTCCTATACTTGCTGTCGCTGTATAAGTTGCTGTTACAGTATTGGTACTATTCGATGGCAAATAAATTGTTTCTGATGGTATCGTTCCCGCTCCTGATGTATTTACAAATCCTGTAATTCCATTTGCATTTAATGACCAACTATAAACAACATTGCTAACAGTACTACTCAAAGTAATAGCAGCCGTTGTGCTACTATCGCATAAAACTTGATTCGGATCTGAGAAGGTAACCTTTGGTATAGGTTGTACATACACCGTCAAATTGATCGGTAATCCATCGCAGTTATTTGCTCTTGGAGTTATTGTATAAACTACAGAATCTAAAGTTGTTCCCGTATTCATTAACGTCTGACTAATTGTACTTCCTGATCCAGTTGTTTGTACAAGAGAAATACTATCACCTAAAACAGATGACCATGTAAATGTCGCACCTGTAACATCTGATGTTAAAGCAATATTTGTTGATGTTGCACTACAAATTGTATCAGAAACAGGATTAGCTATTGCTAACGGAATCGGATTAACGATAACCGCTGCCGAATCTTTTTTACCTGGAC
>CALQOD010000102.1 GCA_943332105.1 Chitinophaga pinensis
AGTAGATGGCGGATTGATTTATTTAGGCATGACGGCCATCAAAGATTATTGGTCGATTAATGTGAATGTGGCACGCTACCCTCCATTCTTTATGAATGTAGTAGTTCCAATTTATATTGGCATCTGGATTTTATCGGCTTACTTGAATGGTGGATACGATAAACCCTTTCGTTTCTCAAAATTGATTCGCGGATTATTAATTGGAACCTTAGTAATTTTAGTGGGCTATGCCTTACTACCTGAAGACTTACGTTTCTCGAGAGCATTAATATTGTTTGGTACTGCATGGGCTTGTTTCATTGCTGCAGCGATTCGCATTGTATTGCACTACACTAAAATTAAAACCTTTCATTTAAACGAAGCGGCACAAAAGCGATTATTGATTGTTGGCGATGCAAACGAAGTGAATCGTATTTTATCGATGTTAATGATTGGAGGAAACACCAATCGTTTTATCGGATTTATCGGCAATGAAAGTAATGATAGTGAACATCAGAATTTGAAGTCATTTTACTTAGGTGGATTAACATCTTTCAGTGATATAGTTTCTGTCTATGAAATCAATGAAGTAATTTTCTGTGGGAAGGATTTGCCATCGTCGCAGATTATGCAATTGATGAGTTCGGTGAGCAACAGTCACATTGAATTCAAGATTGCTCCGCCAGAGAGCATGTTTATTATTGGCAGTAATTCCATTAATGAAAATGGCGACTTATACTTTGTTGATGTTTCTAATTTGAATAGTCCTGCTAACAAGCGAAAAAAACGAATTTTTGATTTAGGGATAGCACTATTATTTTTAGCACTTTCCCCTCTTTTGATTTGGATGGTGAAACAACCTATCAATTTCTTGATTAATACATTTCAAGTCTTATCTGGCATAAAGAGCTGGATTGGAAGAAAAGGCGACGAAAAAATTCTTAGAGGCTTAAAGCCTGGGGTACTATCACCAGCATCTATGAGCACTACTAACGACAACGAAGTAACGAAAGACCGTTTGAATTCCCTTTACGCAAAGGAATTTAATTGGAGAAACGATTGGAGGATTGTAGTGAGAGGTTTGAAAGGATTAGGGGGTTGAAATTTCCTTCACAACTCTAAAACCAATATTACTAAAAGATGCTTTTTTATGATAACCTCCGATATTGATTGCATTAAAATAACCACATGTAGATAAACTACACCACCACGAACCACCTCGTGCATGAACAGTATACTTTTTGTCAGATGGCAAACTTCCAGAACAAAGCTCAAAAACGTTTCCCAACATATCATATAGCCCCCATTGATTGGGCATAAATGAACCGACAGGTGCAGCAAAACAATAAGGATCATCTTGGTAAAAGGCACTATGCGATTTACCCATCCAAATATTAGCGTAATTATTAATTTTCGAAGTGTCTTCACCCCAATAATAAGTAGTAGATGTACCTGCACGACATGCTATTTCCCACTCATCTAAAGTAGGTAATCGCATCTTGGCCCATTGACAAAAAGCCATAGCATCTTGCATTGCTATTCCAGTTACAGGGTAATTAGGCATAGAATCAACACAAAAGAAAGCTAATCCTTGCGGATATCTCCAATTAGCTGTAGTATCTCTAACCCAATGATACTCTTTGATATTTGGCAAAAATACTTGTGAGTTTTTAAGTCGCTCAGCTAGTGTTACATAATTAGTACAATCGATAAAAGTCTTAAACTGAGCATTCGTGATTTCATACATACTAATATCGAAACTAGAAACATCAACTTGTCTTTTCTTATTTGAACGACTTTCGTCGGAACCGACTTGATAAACCCCACCTGGAATTGATACAAACTTTATATTTAAAGCTTGCCCTTGAACCTCCAAGCCACCTAGTAATATTATAACTAAAAATAATATTCTCACTTATATCTTGAATTATAAAATGCCATAGCACGCTCAAAAGTCAACTTAATATTTGCTGAATTAAACTCTATGTAATCTGTTCTTTTTAAATTAAGATACATCTTAGCACAAGACTTTGATTCAATAAATGGTTTATACTTGCTCTCGTACATAAGTGAACACAAGACAGTAAGAATATCTTTATCTTTTTTATTCGAATTATTATTAAAAAAACTAATCAACCATGGAATTGATTCAATGGCATTTGTTTGAATAAGTATACTCTTGTAATTACAAGGAACATATCTTTTACCCTCTACATTTTGTTTAATATACTGAATTACTTGACTTCTATTTCTTTTCAATTTTTCTACTTGACGATCGCTTAAAGAAAAATCGTCATAAGTAGAAATATATCCATAGACCCTTAACTCAGGTTTTATAGATTTAGATTCTGCATTTTGATCCCAATATTTCTCTTCATCCAACTCTTCTTCAACAGAACAATTTTGACTAAACATTTCAGGAAAAAGTAAACAATAAACAAACGATTCATACGATGATAAATTCTTAAATTCGCTATCGGTTAAATAATCAGAATCAATATCACCTTCTTCTTTTAAACGAACTAAAGAATCATACATCTTTCCTAACTTCTTTTTTAAAACTGTTTTCGCATCCTTCGGATATTGTTTACATTCACTAGGATCGTCCTGCGCAAATAAAATAGTATTCGACAGAATAAAAAAAGAAATAAAAAATATCAACTTTTGTTTAATACACATAAATAAAATATTAATTAAATTTTCAATCCACTAATTTACATAAATCTAGTTGTTTAACAAAAACATTTCTGTCCAATTACAAATCTAAAGCTATCTAAAAAAGAGATGAACGACTGGAGGATGGTTGTGAAAGGATTGAAAGGATTAGGGAACAACTAGAAAATCACTCAAGATAACAACCTAACATCAAATCATATTAGTATTGATTTATTGTTTTAGTCACTACTATAACTATTGCTGATCCAACCAATGAATAGTCATTAGTAAAAAATCTAAACCAGCATTATAATTTAATTGATCGTATTCTAAACCTAATTTTTTAATGTTCTTATAATAATCCTCTAAATGGATAAAATAATTTTTCTCAGACTGTATGGCAGATGCCTCTTTACCAATTTTCTCGATCAAGAACCACTTTTCAAGAAGTCTTGCTGTTCTTCCATTACCATCTTGATACGGATGAATTTTTACGAATACCAGATGCAGCAGTGAAGCATAATAAAAGACCTCATGAATACTGAGTTGTGTATTTAAAAGCAAATTCACATCATGAAACAACTTTTCCAATTCCTCTTCTACCATAGCTGCATCAGCTGCAATATACTCAATACGGTCAGCACTGTTTATTACATACATCGGATTGTTACGATAACCACCTTGCTGAGAAAGAGGTAATAAATTAGCGGTTAATATCGCATGTGCTTTATTTACATTTTCTAAACTCAATGAATGTTGATCGATAAAATCATAAGCCGCGAAAAGATCATCTGTCTTACGAGTAAGGTCAGGTTGAAATTCGACATGAAGAAATCTATGCTTAAAGAAACTATCAAAATCAATTTCTTCTCCTTCTATTTTTGAAGAATAGACCGATGAAACAGATTTATAAAACTGAAAATAATCGGCAGGCACTTCAACCTTTTTAATTTTTTCTAATTGATCAATAGGTGAAGACTTTACAGCATTCAAAAAATCATCAAGTAAATTATCAAAAAGAATTCGAAATACCATCATTCAAAGTTAAACATTTATCTTGAAAAATAGATTGATGTAATTACAATGAAAAATGCAATCAAATTTGATTAATACTTAAATTATTTTTCATTGTATTAATTATTTAATCTTATCCAGCACATTACTTTGCAATTCAACTATTACTTCATTTCGGCGATTCACTAACTCAAATGGAGGATTGTATCCTAACAAGTAAAATTTATTAGAGTATGGAATACCTTCTTTATCTAAAGCGGCAATTAGTTTTTGTTTGTGCTCCTCAATGTTTTTATCGTTAGCCCAGCCGCCAAATGTTATCGCTGCAACTACTTTTGCAGGTTCTTCTGTAAATTGTATTTGTGATTGATTTGGCTGAGGAAGTGTTTCCTTCTTGTATTTCTTAGGCACCATAAACATCATGGTCATGGAATCTTCTAACGACATCGCTACGGGAGATGTCATGGCTATATTTTCATTTCTATCATTACCACCAAAAATATACCCTGCCAAAATTCTAAATCCTGTGCTGGATGCATTTTTATATTCATTGGTAGAAAGCTTTACCGAAGTAAATAGCGTAGCATCATAACTACGAATTTCGAACCCGTCGTATTTTTTCTTAACGGTGTAGGGATACATTTCAATATCACTTTGGCTTTTGAATGCATAAACCTGTATCACAATAAATACAAGTACAACTATTCCGATTATGATATAAACTATTTTCATGGTGTTTTAATTTGATTTCCTTGAAGAGAACGTTTGAGGAGGGGAAATGTTTTGATATGTTAAACAACCTATTATTGTGAACCAAGAACAGGACTAAAATGTACTGTAAACTTATAACAGGATTATCAAACTAACCTGTAAACTTTTTTCAGGACGAGTCAAACTTGATACGAAGCACTATCTCGCCAATTTCTTGTAGGTGCTGTTAACTGTTGTTTTTCTCAAGCTACAGTTAAAGAATGTTTGCAAAATTTCAATTTTATTTCCATTGTGTTTGTAAAAAACAATTTGCCAATATGTAATAGTGTAAAATGTTTTTACAATTGCTCCAACTTCTCTCTAAGTATAATCTACGAATAGACATATATTTTAAGTGATGTATTATACAGGTTATCAAGAATTTCAAAATCACCATCTTTAACAGCTTCTTCAATTTTATTAAGTTCCACTTTTAAACTGTCAATTCCCATATAATCGGTTTGTGGTTTTAGGGAATGGGCATTAATACGAAGCTGTTCCCAATCTTGATTGTCAAGGTTACGTTTCATTTCGGCAAAAGTGTTTGGCGCTACATCAAGGTACAACGAAATGTAGCGTTTCATTTTTTGAGAATCGTCTTTGGAGAACTTTCTTAAAAAGGTTAAATCTACCATTTATACATTGGCTTTAATGAGCTGGAAAATTTCTTCAAAAGCATCTTGACCTTTTATTACGTAGTGCACAGCGCCATGCATAACGGTTTGTGAGGCTGTTCCATAACTTTTTTGACTTGATAGCATGATCACAGGGATATTTTTGTTTTGCCTTTTAATTTCTTTCAAAATATCAATGCCATTGGCTGCATTTTTTTCTTTAGAATTAAGATGATAATCCAACACTACTAAATCTGGATTTTCATTTAAACTTTTTAAACATGCTTCACCAGTTGGGAATGATTTAATAGTGAAGCCCATGTATTGATCCTTTAAATAATCTGTAAGCATTTCTGATAATAATGGTTCATCATCTACAATGAAAATTGTTGGATTGCTTTTATTCATTTATTTTAATTTTTAGTTAATATATTTTTTGTAATAATTCATTTGTATCAAAAGGCTTCCCAATAAATTCGTTCATGCCAACTTTGTAACACAAATCTACTTAATCTTTGTGTACATTAGCTGTCATGGCTATTATCCGTGTGTTGGCTTTTTCATTGTCTAAATTTCTTATGGCTTGAGTGGCTTCAAATCCATTCATAACGGGCATTTACACATCCATTAGAATAATATCATAACTGGAAGAGCGTATTTTTTCTTAACGTTTGGCGAGCAGGCGATGTCCCAAGAGGAACGATTCGGGGTGGCGCTTGCACTCTGTTATGAGAAGTATTATTTTGTTTCTTCATCTTTTGCGTCTTTGTCTTTTAATAAATCTGCAATTATTATCGCTGGAGCTTCTTGCTCAATGACAAGTCTTTGAAATGCGGAGTAAATATCTTTTGAAGTATTATAGTGTCGGTTCAATTGACCGTGTATTTCACTGTTATATAAAAGCGGTATTAACAAATCTCTCTTTTGATGATACTCTACATAATGACCATTTACATTCACTATAACAACTCCGTTGTTCAATAAATTATTGAAGTGTGCAGCAAGAATGAATAAATCTGTCGTTAACTCTGTAGGGTAATCCTCTAGAATTTTAACTCTACAATGAAAACAACCATCATATATCATATAATTGAAAATACCTCCTTGTTCTTTACTGATTTCAAATCCAGTCTCAATATATTTATCTCTTTCATATATACCGTGTTTCCATTCAGCATCAGCATGAAGCTTTTTTAATTCTTCCCACACTAGTTCTTCTTGTTTTTTGAAGCTAAGGGTTAAACGATAAATTCTTTGTAGATAAAATTTAATCTTGTTCATATTTTTGTCTTATTTCTCATAACGGTTTGCAGCTAAAAGAAGTGGCGGATTAGATGCACTAAACTGTCTTAACGCACAATGTTTATTAATTGTACAACTGCTTATATACGCACTTCCCCCGCCATTTTTTTTAGGTGCTGTTATAGGTTGGTTTTTATTCCTTTACCACCTTAAAAGTCTGTTTAAAATTGTCACCTAAACTGAGCAAATAAATACCTCCCGTTAAATTTCCTAAGTCAATAACTGAGTTCTCAGAAATTACCTTTCCAGTTAAAACTCTTTTTCCCATGTTATCATATATATTGTAAATAGAACCCAATAAAGTTTCATCTGCCTTCACATTGATTTGACTATTTGATGGATTAGGATAAACTGAAAAATTATTCTCTTTTTCTATTTCATTTATTCCCACACCACTGCATAACTCCAATGTGTATGCTCCTGGATTTACTGGTTGTGTCATACAAACGATAGGGCATGAACATGGCGGAGCTGGTACAACACAAATTGTCATTAAATCACTAGTTGTATTTGAAGGCACTGAGGCGCTCCAGATATCTTGAAATGTTGAAGAAGTGTCAACGGAATTCCAGGTTACACTTCCACCCATAGATGTAATGCTATCAGTCCAATTTGCCGAAAATGTATATGGGCAATTGGTTGGATTAATCACATAAACGGTAAAATTTGTTATTTGAGCAAAAGCGGAGCATGAAACAATAAATGCTCCAAAAATTGTAATTATTTTTTTCATTTTTTTTTGCGTAGTCGCCACTTTTATTTGACAATGTTCCGTTTTTTATACTGGGTTCTGATCTCCAGTTTTTAATTACAAATTAAATCATTTATAATTAATATATGTTTTTCTTAAACTTACCTATAACGGTTCGCAGCTACCCGAAGGGCGGGACTTTTACCACAAAACTTGGTTTGAAAAACTAATGTTTCATTAACCACAAAACTGTCTTTGGAACACGAAACCCCGCCTTTTGGGTAGGTGCTGTTAGGTGCTGGTTTTTTCATAAAATGATATCGTTGTCTTTAGCCATGTGTAAATAAGTAGAGGCAAAACAATTACAACCATTTTATTGTAATTAATAGCTCCCTCAAAATCAAGTTGTATTCCTGAAAGAACAGCTCTTGTTATACCGCACCCATAACAGTCAATTCCAAATATATTTTTGAAAAGACAAATTGTATGTTGTTTATTAAGCCAATCTAAAGGTATCAAGTATAATAAAATAGGGAATGCTAAAATTACTAGAAACGATATTTTACTATATACTCTAATAATTACATTTCGCTTTGTATGCATAATACTATCTTTTAATTCAAATAGTGTGTAAGAAAAATCTTACACACTACTTAAAATATTATACTACATAAATGAAGTTACTTGAGTAAATTTCTTGAAATTGTATTTTTTTGCTCTTTCTTTTGCTGAAATAATATCAACTAACCACCAAATTAAGCAGCCGTAACAAGTTACAATTTTCACGATACCTAAAGCTACATCATCTAACCAAAAGCGTTCCCAACCAAGAAGGATAGCAATTAAAAAAATAGTCGATGGCTTTTGAAATTCGGCACCTTGTACCATGAAAAATTTATCATCTTCCATTTTTTCTAATTTTTCCTTAATCATCATAAGGTCTTGCGGATTGAAATTCTCGGCATTCATACCGATAAACATGTCAACTTTAGATTTTTCCATTTTTTTTAATTTAATTTTCCTACTCATTTGGCTTTTCGGTTTCGCCCCGTTTTTTCAAGTGGTAGCTGGTCTCCACATAATTATTATATTTTAGCAGTTGTGTTGCTTCTAAACTTGCACCTAACG
>CALQOD010000103.1 GCA_943332105.1 Chitinophaga pinensis
GTCGTTGGCAACGCATTGACTACAATATTAGTCGTGTTCATTACTCCGGTAGTAACCGGTGCACTGCTCACTACCCTAATACGGTAAGCAGATCCCTGTGCTGTAGCAGAAGGTACTGTAGCCGTTATGGTTCCTGCTGTTGTATTGACACGGGTGCCAATAGCAACCGGACTGGTAAATGAACCGGTATTGTCACTAAGCTGCGCAGTAAATACATTACCTATGGTAAAAACACCCGTAATTGTAAAAGGTACACTTATGCTAGCGCCTACACATCGGGTGGTAGGACTCACTGTAACTGTGGTGATGGTTTGTGCCTGCAGCTTGATGGCAAAGCAAAAAGCAAGGACTATGAGGAGTTGAAGTTTTTTCATTTTTATTTATTAATAATTTGGTTAAAGCAATATTCGTTTTGTCACCTTCTGAACTAGTTCAAATGATAACAATAAGTTTTGTTATATAAATTTGAATTACAGTAATTGAGGAATGGCTAGTTTACTCCATAATTTCCAATGAACAATATAAATTAGAACTATCCTATTTTTTTTAATAATAATTTAATATTATTTAATAAATGAGTGTAAGCATTCATAATAAATAGGTGTAATCACCCATAATAAAAAAAGTATTTTTATTTTTAATAGTTTCGCCTAGTGAAATCAGATGAAATAATATTTGTTGTTTCCGGCTTGCCAAGGTCAGGCACAAGCCTATTAATGCAAATGCTAGGTGCGGGAGGTGCGGTTCTTTTAACAGACGAAAATCGTTTGCCCGATGATGATAATCCGAAAGGTTATTTAGAATATGAGCCCGTAAAAAATCTTCGTATTAAAAAAGATTGGGTTTCAGACTCAAAAGGGAAAGTGGTCAAAGTGATCCATGCCTTATTACCTGAATTGCCTTCTCTATTCCAGTATAAAATTATTTTCATTAATCGCAACGTAGAAGAAATTGTAGCTAGTCAAAAAAAAATGTTGCAGCGCGCAGGACGAACAGGAGCCAATATGCCGGACGATAAATTAACCGCCTTATTAACCGCTGAACGAGCACGCATACTTAAATGGGTAGGGATGCAAAAAAATATGGAGCTGTTAGAATGTGATTATAGAGAAATAGTAGAAGATGCTTTTTTTAATGCACAACGAATCGCAACTTTTCTTGAGCTCGAACTCGATATAAATTTAATGGCGCAGGTAGTTGATGCTAAGCTTTACAGAAATAAATATTAATTTATCAAAAAAGGTTTTTGCCGTTTTTCTTCGCGAATGCATGAGCATCAAAAGGTTGTTCTTTCATATTCAATTCTCCTTTCAGCATACAAGCCTCCTCATATTTTCGTTTGAATAATGCTGCTTCGCTGTTATTGCCTTCTTTGAGGGCAATTGCTAATTGAAATAATGGTGTGAGCGGAGATTTTTTATCATATGCTGCCGCAAACGCTAAACTTTGTTGCGCACTTTCTTCATCACCATACCATGCTAAGGCAACGCCTAATAAATAATGCGCCTCCGGAATAGCCTGCGTTAAATCTAATGCATCTAATGCATGTCCTGCAGCTTCTTCAAAATTACCTCTGTAAAGTTCCGTTTTTGAAATTATCATATGGCAAATAGGATCATGAGGATTTTTTGAAATTGCTTTTTTCGCATGAAGATATGCTTCGTCAAAACGATTTTGTAACAAAGCCGTATTCGCCAATACTTCCGAATAATCTAACGATAAATCAATCATTCGAATAGCTTCATTACACACGTTAATTGATTCTTGAATCTCACCATGAATAGCTAACGATTGGGCCAACGAAATCCATACTTCCGCATTTTTTTTATTTTGCTCTGCTAATTCACGCAATACACGAACGGCCTCTGATGTATTATTTATTCCGGAATAACATTGCGACAAACAAGTTACGTAACGGATGTTGTTAGGATGTTCATTTAAAAGTAATTTGAAATAATCAATTGCTTCATTATGTAATTGCTGCGACATCAGCGAAACTGCAAGATTGAAATTGCTCTCTCTTCTTACCAACGCAATTTGTTCATTCACATCTTGAGGTAATGCAGCTAAATATCCTAAATCAATTAATTGCTGAATTGATGCTGCTGATTCATTCGGGTCTTGTCGTAAATCAGCAGGATGTAATCCAGCATCTCCATCTATAGTATCCCACGAAGGAATGGTGTTTTTCTTGAATGCAAAATCTAAAATCTCATTCAATACTCTACCATCAAAATCAGCACCTGTTGGAAGTCCCATTAAGCAGAGTGCAGTAGGTGCAACATCTAATATTGTACATGGAGCCACAACAGCTTCTTTTTTTATACCTGCACCACTGGCAACTAAAACTCCAAATGGGCGATGCCAGCTTGCTTCTTTCTCCATGCGTTTCTCCGGACTTAAATCCTTTAAATTAGGACGCATTTCTCCAATGTGAAAACCGTGATCAGATAAGAGTATAACGGTAGTGTCTTTACCCGCTACGTCTAATATTCTTCCTAATGATTGATCATGCCATTCGTAAACGCGATCCATGACTTCTCCAAACCATCTCTCTTCTTTACCACTTACATGATTCATGCGTGGAGTACGGTATTGCATAAAATGATGTCCCATCGTATCAATCGTCTCAAAAAATACCATACTTAAATCCCACGATGAATTTTGCATAGCTAAGATGATACTTCGCTCTAAGCTTACTGCATACGACATTAATTTTTTCAATTGTATAACGCGTTCATCACTTGATCCAATTTCTTTATGCTTTGATAATAGAAAGTACAAGAGCTCATCCTGGAATTCAGCAGGAGTTTGAATGAGTTCATTCATTTGTTCATGCATGGAGGCAGGATGAACAGTTCCCTCTTCGGATGATTTTTTATTCTCAGCAACAGCATCTGCAAGGCCATTACTAACGATAATTCCATTAACAGGTTCAGCGGGATGCGATGCATACCAACCTGCCACATTTGTTTTATATCCAGCCTGCGAAAAAATATTCCAGAGCGCTTTTGTTTTTCGTGTAGTAGACCGTGAAATACGAAGTCCGCTGCCATCGGGTTTAGGCTCTACGAAATTTAATATCCCATGTTTGTTGGCGGTCTTTCCCGTTGTGATGGATGTCCATAAAAGGGGAGAAAGCTTCGGTTCTAATGTCCCAAGGTTTGCACGCACACCATTGCCAATTAGTTTTTCAAGGTTAGGCATTTTGCCTTTGGCAATCAACGGATCAATCATCATCCAATCTGCGGCATCCCAGCCAATAATTAAAATTCGCTGTGCTTGTTTTTCTGAAGGATTTATTACGTTCATCATCGACTGCTAAAATAATTCAGTCAAAAGTATTTAAATGTTCCTAATAATTTTGAATTAATAGGAGAATGCTTGTTGTATAGATTGTGAATGGTGGGTTTAATTAGATGAATGAAAATTTGAATTTCATCAGGCAAGGGTTTGCCTGAAGTGTGCTTGCGCTACTACAGGCCCTTGCCTGTAGGAGGACGGGATGATGCCGCGCAGCAAATCACCGCAAACCTGGATTTATTTTTAACGCAGTGTGGGTTTAAACCCACACCTGCGTTGTATTTTATTGACCTGCCTGATATCTTGTGCGAATGAAATGTAATTCTGATACAGGCGCGGGTTTAAACCCGCGCCTGTGGTTTTTGGTCCGCGGTGATGCCGCGCAGCAAATCACCGCAATCCTGAATTTCTAATTTCTTCTAGCGAGACTTCGATTGAAGAGGTAATAATTCTCGATGCTTGCTAGTAATTTAATAATTGTTATTCTTAATTATAAAACGACCGCCTTAAAATTATTATGGGAAAAAGATGCTGAAGTAAGCAATGAAAAGAAATAAGCGGTGTTTGAGTCCTGTAGTAAAAACTACAGGGCGAGTTCGATTATTTCCATTGCGCATGTAAGCAGCTCCGTAATAATTTTACAGCGGCGGTATTTTTGCCTACTTTTTTTACTGTAGAAAAAAGTAGGAGCCTCACGGCTGGAGTGAAAAAAATCAAGCTTGAAAAATAGTGGACAATTAAAATTTCTTTTGAAGCATATTTTAAATAGACGTCGAGTCTTGCCCTTCGAGTCGCCTCAGGGACCGCCTCGAAAAATTTATTGACGATTGCTAATCCACCTTATAGCAGCCTCAAGGTTGGAGTGAAATAATCACGCATGCGCCAAATTGCAATAAACACCAGCATAATGATGATGAAATAACGGGTCATAAAAAAAGGCCTGCTTTTCAGCAGACCTTTTCCTAAAAGTAAAACCTAAATTAGTCTTCTATAACTAAGTTGGTACTCTTTAATGAGTCATTTGTTTGAACATTTACTTTGTACAAGCCAGAACTTAAATCAGCAGTTGAAATTGCTAATAAATTGTTACCTGTCATTAAATCGTTGTAAGTTGTTCTTGTTACTAATGATCCAGCAGCATTAAAAATGCTAATTATAACATCAGACTTTTCTTTTAAGTCAATCGAGATGTTTACGTTGTCTTTAGCTGGATTTGGGAATAAATTTAATTGCGCGATTGTATTGTTTTCATTTAATCCTGTAATTACTAGTGGTAAAGGAATTAAGTTACCACCTGAAGGTAAAGCAACCCATAATCCGAAGCCAGCACCGTTGCTGTTGTTAGCAGGATTCAAGAAGCCAGAAGCAACAACTACTGCAGAAGCACCTTGTAAACCTAAAGTCGAAAGAGGAGCACCATAAGCAAGTAATGTTGTTGTACCTGCATTGTCTCTTACTTCTACTACATAATCATTCGTTGGTAATTCTAAGTAACCTTCAAAATCGCTATAAACAAAATTGTTGAATAACTGACCAGCACCAACACCAGTTTCCCAAACAGAAACAGCAGGAGCATCAGTAGAACCATGACAAACTAATAGGTCAGTGTTAGTACTAACGTTTGCAGACTCACGTCCACCAGCAAATACTTGTAAGTCAAAAGGAATTGCAGGATTATAACCAGTTCCGCTAACGATACCGTTTGCAACGATAACATATTTTTCGTCTTGTGTTAAAGTGTAGCTGAAAGTAGCGATTGCATCACCAACAGAAGTACTTGTAGAAGGAGCAATAGCAACATCAATTTGAACACCAGCAGGCACATCAATAAATGGAGTTGCTGTACGGAAAGCAAAATCATCAATTGCTAAACCACCATTTAAATAAACATCCACTGTGCTAGCAGCTGCATCAGCTGAGTTGTGGATTACTTGAATTTTGGCCGTCTGGGCCATCGATACCGCGCTTATTAGGACTGCGCAAAACATAGTAAAAGCTTTTTTCATAAATTAAAATTAGAATGGTTATGGAGGGCTAACAATCTATAATGAAATATTGTTTTGTTAATTTGCATACAGGCTTGAAAAAAAATGTATATAGTTGAAAAACAATAAAATGAAACGTGTCATTTTTTAATGACAATTGATTATTTATTGAAAATAATTATGAATCTGCTCTTTTATATATCCCTGCTTGTTGAGTTAAATACAAAAAAATCCCCGGGCATAACCCGAGGATTTTTTAAAACTATTCAATAAAAAATTATTCTACAATCAAACGCGTATTCTCTGAAGAATCACCTGTTTGTAATTGAACAAAGTAAACACCCTTCGCTAAATTCGATAATTCAATTTGCTGGTTGTTTAATCCTGTAGCAGCATCAATAGCTTCATTGTAAACAATGCGTCCAGCAGCATCACGTAAAATGATAGTTGCTTGTTGCGATTGTTCAACGTTGAATGATACATTGATGTATGAATTTGCAGGATTTGGATACACTTGTAATTGAGTAACAGCATCTCCTAATCTAGGACAAACACTAGTTACAACTGCAAGTACTTTAGCTGTTGAAGTTCCACAAGAGTTTGAAGACTTTACAGTAATAATACCATTCGCAGATGCGACAGAACCAAAATTCAAATTCAAGTTTTTTGTGCCTTGTCCGCTATTGATTACAGCACCTCCAGGAACTGTCCAAATGTAATTTAAAGCACCTAGCACTGTAGAAATTGAATATGACTGCGTACTTCCTGTACATGCCGTTGCAGGACCTGTTATTGCACCTGGTGTAGCAGGAGTTGATTTAACAGCTAAGCTACGTGTTGCACCAACACCGCAATTGTTAACAGCAGCAACAGTAATGTTTCCAGTTGTAAATGAACTGTTGAAGTTAGTGCTGATGTTATTGCTATTTGATCCGCTGTTGATTGAAGCATTTGCAGGGACTGTCCAGTTGTATCCAGTAGCACCTACTACTGATGATGCTAAATAGTTTGCATTTGATGCATTACATAAACCATCAACAGGACCAGTGATTGAAGCAGGAGCTGGTAATACATTTAATGTTACTGTACGTGAACGTAGTGGTGTACTTAATCCACAAACGTTTTTAGCACCAACAGTTACGTTGCCACCTGCAAATCCGTTTGCGTAAGAAACATTGATAATGTTTGATCCCGCTCCGTTTGTAATGCTAGCACCTGTTGGTACCGACCATTCGTAAGAAGAAGCACGTTTTACTAATGCGATAGAGTAAACTCCACTTTCATTAGGGCAAATTGCACTTGGTCCAGAGATAGAAGGAG
Organism: Chitinophaga pinensis; assembly: GCA_943332105.1. Classification (GTDB taxonomy): domain Bacteria; phylum Bacteroidota; class Bacteroidia; order AKYH767-A; family OLB10; genus CAINEC01. The sequence goes on from CALQOD010000103.1 coordinate 6,609, forward strand.
GTGTTACTGGCGCAGTGTATTGTAAATCTACTGGAAGCGTAGCAGGTACAAGTGTACCGCAACCTGTTGTTGTTCCTATAGCCGTTACCGTTACATTACCAATAATACCGTTTTGAAGAAGGTTGATATTTCCCCAGCTTACAACAATCGAATTTGTACCTTGACCCGACACGATTGTCATATCAGCAGGTACTGTCCAGTTGTAGCTAGAAGATCCAGCAACAATAGCTGTAGAAAGTGCTTTCGCACTTGCATATAAATTACAAATTTGAAGATTACCAGAGATAGGATTAGCTGTTACGCTTGTTCCTTCGTCAATAGATCCATCGCAGTTATCATCAATTCCGTTTCCACATACCTCTGTAGCTCCTGGATAGATGCTTGAGTTGTTATCGTTACAATCGCCTGCTAGTGCTACATAACCTGTAGGGGCGCCATTGCAAGAAGTAGTTGTTGAAGAAGCGTTTCCATAACCATCGCCGTCAACATCTGCATAATAAACAGTTGAAGCAGTAATTGTTAAGTTTAATGTATAATCTTGGCAGTTTGCAGAGTAGTTATAAGTTCCACTTTGCGTATAGGTAGTACCGTTAGCAGACCATACATAGCTATCGCAACCAGTTGTTGTAGTTACAATCGCAGCAGCAGGAGAACCTGTTACATCCCAAACACATGTTGATGTATTAAACGTTGCAGTTTCATAACAAGCTAAACTTGGCATTGAAGGTTGTGTACCTGTAACATCCCAAACACATGTTGATGAATTAAACGTTGCAGTTTCATAACAAGCTAAACTTGGCATTGAAGGTTGAGCACCTGTTACATCCCAAACACATGTTGATGTATTGAATGAAGCAGTTTCATAACAAGCTAATGAAGGCATCGAAGGTTGTGAACCTGTTACATCCCACGTACAAGTTGTTGTATTGAAGCTTGCAGTTTGATAACATGCTAATGAAGGTTGTGAAGGTTGAGAACCTGTTATTACCCATGAGCAAGTGTTGTTGTTAAAAACAGATGATTGGTAACAAGCTAATGTTGAACCAATAGTGCCCGTCGCAATCACCAAATTGTCAACTGTCACATAGCCATTACCAGTTGTATTAGTTGCTGAAATGCTTATGCTGCTAATTAATGTAGAATACGCAATTGCACCAAAGAAGTCACTAGCAGAAGTAGTGCTGAAGAAGGCAGTATCGCCATTCGCAAAAGCGACTGTAATTGTACCAGGGATGATGTTGAATGATGCATCGGTAATGAAAATATTCGCACCTAGTCCTGTTACGCCAGGATTAAAGGTGAGTGTAAGCGGCACTGGATTGTTGGTACTTAATACCTGACTGCCACCAGAAGCAGCACAATACAAGCCTCCAGTTGCCGA
>CALQOD010000104.1 GCA_943332105.1 Chitinophaga pinensis
CACAACTTGCCAATTGATTACAAAGTAACTAATGAAAACGACAGCAAAGCAATGGGCGCTATGCTCAGAAGAACAAAAACAATTTTAAACACAACAGATTTTACAGCACTTTATGATAAAGGTTATCATACAGGAAGCGAAATAAAAACAGTTGTGAAATAGGAAAACATTTTGTAAATTCACTTTGTGAAAAAATCAGAAGAAATACAACTCGATTTCGAAATTGACAAACTAACGAACTCAATTGAAAACGCTATTTCAGGAGAGATTTTTGACACGCATATTAGTCAAATTTCAGAAATAAGGAATATTAAAAAATCAGATTGGGTTTTTGATTGGCATTCAGAAATTAAATCCAATTCGAAATCTGTTTATTGTTTGACAACTCTAAACAATCAGAAAATAATCCAAGGACTTATCAGCATAACTTACAAAGGAGACCATATTTTTATGGACTTGATTGAAAGTGCTAAATTCAACAAAGGGAAAAGTAAATTATACAAAGGTGTTGCAGGCAATCTAGTTGCGTTTGCTTGCAAAACTTCATTTGAAAAAGGCTATGAAGGAGTTGTATCGTTTATTTCAAAAACACAACTTATTGACCATTACACAGAAACATTGGGTGCAAAACTTTTTAGCGGAAACAGAATGTTTATTGACACCAAAGAATCACAAATTTTAACAACAAAATATTTTAAATATTTTAAGCTATGATAAATTTCAAAAAAATGGACGACAAAGATTTTGTTTTTATCAACAAAAACTTGAGCGAAAAAGACGACAAAGAATTTAGTAACTTTTTGAAGAAACGTAAGACAAGAAATTTGCTGACAAATGACAAAAAGAAATCTAAAGAACTTCAAAAATAAAGGCACTTCCGCTAACAGCGTGCATGTGCCATAACCCTGCCGCAGGCGCAACACAGGGTTACGATCGCCTGCACGCGAAAACGTTATAGCCAATGGTAAAAAGACCTGACAAAACACTAACTTTGCAGACAATTTGAAACAGTGGACTTCCATATTGCTTTTATTACTTCTGACTTGGCAGACAATGTTCAAGGTAGGATATATTATTTATTGGAAGGCAAACCAAGCCTACATTGCGGAGACTTTTTGCGAAAACAAGAATTCAAACACATTGCGTTATGTTTAAAAAAGTATGGGATCAATACTTCTTAATTCCATACATTCTTTTCTTGTTTTTACAATTTTTATTCTTTTTGCCTTACGTACTTAAACGATTATCGTGGTACTTGGATATAGATTTTTTTTCATCCATACATAGCAAGGCGTTTGAGAAGGCTTTGTTCTCTTATATGTCTTGCTTTCTGCGGAATGACCTTGATGTATATTTAACTGTTATATCCTTGTGGTTCCTGTATGTAATTTCAGACACTATTATTAAATACCGAAAAATAAATTAGCTGAGAAAAGCCCTTCCCATAACAGCACCTACAAAACGTTTTAGTTCACCCGTTTCCTTTTTTAGTTAAATTATTCTATCTTTATGTAAATTACAAACTAAAGGCAAAACGTTATGGGCAAGTTTAAAAAAAATGTATAGTAAGACTAAAACTCAGGGATAAAATTATGAATACAAAAAATTTAGACCGTAAAAAAAATAATAAAGCATAGTATTATGTTACCGTGTAAATTTTCTCATGTCTTATTTCTTGTTTTATTTTGTATTTTTGGTTTAATTCCTCAGGTTCATTCACAAAATAAGGTGAATGAGTGCATTCCTGATTTGTACATAAATTTAAAAACAAATCTTACCCTAGGTTTAAAATTTATGGACACCACCCAACTCCTTAAGACAACACCCAATCATTCATTTCGTGGCGAATGGCAAACATCGATGGGTTTACAAAGAGGGTTTTTCTTGCTTGGAAGAAGAAAAAAGGTGGATGATTCAAATTGTTTTTCAATTGCTTCTATTCATAATTCGTTAGCTAAAATTTACCTAGTGTTTCCTGAATATAAAAATATTCCACACATGCTCGATTTGTCATTTGAAAAAATTATGACTTATAAAAATGTTGCACAATTCAATTTTTGGAATTTACTTCCACCAAACAGAAAGTTAAAAAAAGGGGACATTATAGGCAATCAGCCTTTAGTAAGGCGACCTACTAACTATAAATTAAAGTCAAAATATATTAATAATGCAGCTAATGTTATAGAAGATAGTGACGATACTGGTCTAGGATACACTGCTCTTGCTTTACGAAAACAAATATATAAAAGGGACAATATAATCGATTCGTTAGATTTTGAAATTAATGCCATAGCACCCATTTTTGATAAATATAGAGATATGAATAGAAATAATCGGCATTGGTATAATTACCTAAATGGCAACGATCATGAAACTGGTGCATATCTTACCTGGCTTGGCGAAGAATATCAATTTAAGCATTGGAATATTATTAAGGTCAGTGGACATAATGCTACATTTTTTCTACCATTCAGTGAATGTTTCCCTCATGCATACAAACCATACATACCATACGGAAGCAATGATTTAGATGGGGTTGTAAATGCGAATATACTTTCCACTTTGTCGCTTTATGGCGAATTAAATTCAAAAGGAGTAGATTGTGCAATTAAATATATAGAAAAGAAAAGCAAAGCAAAAAAATACGATAATGTGGGAATCTATTATCCAAACAGATACCAATTTCCCTATGCTGTTTCAGAAGCATATGCTAATGGTGTTGACAAATTAGAAAACAGTTCCACTTATATAATCGAATATTTAATCAAAACACAAAATGAAGATGGAAGCTGGTTCTCAAGACGCGCTATAAATAAAAAAGACATATTACAATCAACTGTTTATGCTTTAAATGCATTAATAAATTTTGGAGATTTTGAACAAAAAAAAACATTGATACCAATAGAAAAAGCAATTCAATTCATACTTAAACAATCAATTCAGGATGAGAATGGAATTCATTGGAAAGGCGGAGTCTTTTTTTCAGGAGGAACTGTTGTTCGAAAAACCCTATTTTGGAAATCAGATGCATATACAACAGCAATTATTTTAAAAGCTTTTGCGAATTACAGAAAATATCTTGAATTAAAATACAATATTTCCATTTAATGAAACATCAATTTCAATTAGTAATTTTATTGCTTTTTGCTACAAATATTTTTGGACAAAAAATTCATGTTATATCCCAAGGCATAGAATCCGATAGCAGTTTTTATCATATAGAAAAGATAAATGAAAACGAATTTTGGGCAGCAGGAGAATACGGCATCTTAAAAAAAATTGATTCTTTAGGTAATGTGAGTTCGCAAAGCTTTCCAAATGAAGGACTAAATGTTTTAAAAATCATAAAAAAAGAAAACTATATTTTTATAATAACTGACAATGCTATTATTTACAGATACGATATTCTAAATAAGATATTTATAAAAAAAACATTTCCAAATTTTAAAAACAAATGCTTTTATGATATGATAGCATTACAAAATGGAAAGTTAATGGTTTGCGGTGGTACGAGTGGAATTTCAAAAGGTGAAAAAAAGATTCCGAACGGATTTATTGCAATACTTGATTATGATTTAGAAGAGATAACCATAATTTGGAGAAATTACAGAAAATTTGTTTGGTCGCTTTTGGAATTAGAAAATGGGAATATCCTTGCTTCTACTTTTAATGGTCTAAATACTAGAATTATTCTAACAGAGAATTATATAGATTGGAAAAAAGACACCAAAATAAAAGGACTGGTTCACGAAATAAGGTTTTTCGATAATAATATTTGGTATGTCGGTGCAAGAAATATTCACTTTAAAGAAAGTGGGATTATTGGAATAAAAGACCAAAAACAATTACTATTGAATAAAACAGGATGTTTATGGAGTATGGAGCTAATCAAGGGGAAGATAATTGGGGTTACTGCAAATTGCAACTTGACGATATTTGACAAAAATAAAAGTGAAATAGAACAAATAAAGAACATATCCCCCTACGCTTTTTATGATATTGAAAAAATATCAGAATCAAAAATTATAATTGTCGGTCATGGTATGAGTATTTACATTATTGATTTTTAGGAATAATAGAAAGAATGACATTCGTTACTTATAGCCCTTAATTATAAAAACAGGAAAACGATGAAAAAATAAAGGTCGCCAATTAAATTATGTTGTAGTCAATATTAGAAGCATGAAAATTATTGTTGAATAATGTTTGCAAAAAGAAAACCAGCCTATAACAGCACCTAAAAAAAATTGGCTGCATTGTACTTCTAATGAAAATTTATTTTACATTTGAAATGTGGTTTTCAAAAGAAAGTTTGTGTTTCAAAATCGCCACCTTCGCCAAGCCCGAAACCGTTACATGCAAGCTTAAAAAAACTCTCGCGCTAAAATAGGTTGACTAAAAATGAAAATAAAAAACGAACACATAACTAAAGGATTTATTTTATCTGGATTGATGAATATACTTGGCGTATTAATTTTCTCCAGAATTTTCAGTAATACTTTCATTCCAGAATTTGACAACCAAGCAATGTCAAATTTTGGATTATTAATGATCGTAATTTGGGGTTTTGTATTTATAGCTGTTTCTAAAAATTTTCATGAAGTAAAATGGCTAATTGCCGTATTTACAATCGAAAAATTGATTTACGCAATACATTGGACAAAATGGATTACAAACAATAATCTTACAGATGTATTAGAAAAAGACAAAATGGCTGGAATATATTATGCTATTTATGGCATAAATGACTGGATCTTTTTCGCATTCTTTTTATTTGTTTTCATACGTTTAGCGCGTAAAAGTAATCTAAAGCAATAATAAAATCACGGAAGCAAGTACAAAAGCGGCAAATGGATTTGGAAAATTATATGTAACTGAACTATTGAAAAAAGCCAGCAGGTAACAGCGGTCACGAGAAATTGCTGGTTTTGAGTAGCTTCCACTCTATTTTCACGAATAAACTTTATCTTAGCAGAGAATAGTTGTTTCGCTTTCAGCGCAAATTCACGTGGCCGCGAAACATTATGGGCAAGCATTAAGCAGACTGTAATGACATTGGCAACATTAATAAGAAATTAATACATCTATTCCAATAAAGAACATAATAATTATAGCCAAGTGCAACATTTTGATAATAAGCAGGACGATTATCCCAATAATACTTTTCAGAGTTAATAGACCACGCAGACATGCCTAATTTTGAAAATAAAAACCATTTTTCTAATAATCTTGCAGACCGACCATTGCCATCACTAAAAGGGTGTATCTTAGCCAGCCATATATGAATCATCGAAGCAAAATAAAATATTTCTTTATGGCTTAATTCCCTTTTTAATAATTCATCAATATCGTCAAATAGCTTACTAAATTCTTCCTTGAGAAATTGAGGCTCTACGGCTAAATAAACAGGTCTTAATGTTTTTGAATCCCTAACACCAATTTGTTCTTTTCTTAAAATCCCTCTTTCTTTAACTGGTAATAAAGTTTTTGATAAAATAGAATGAGTTTTAAAAAAATTTGTTCTATTCAATTTATTTTCAGAAGCAAATTTATATGCCTCCATAAGCGTTTCAACTTCTTGTACCTCTTTTGTTTTTTGAGATGTTTTTTTACCTCTATTTCTAAAAAAACTATTCGCATCAAGTGTATTACCTTCAATTTTTGACGAATACAGAGATGATGATATAATATAATATTCAAAGTCCTCAATTGAAAATTGAGTTTTTGCTTTTAGTTTGTTAAAAACTTCAAACCAATCAACTTTTACTTTATTTGAATATTCTTGTAAATATTCAACCGATATTAATTTTAAGTGTTTTCCCATAATAAATATTTTTAAAAGTTGTCGGAATTAATCCGCCAACTAATTAAAACTTGTTAATTGCACCAGCTTTTATTAAAGCCATTTTAGCCACTTTTTCAGCCTCATTTTTCGTTATAAATGTACCGATAATTTCGCTTCCAGACAAGCCTCCTTTAAACTGTAATTCCATTCGTTTCATATCTGCACTTAAACAGAATGTCAATCAGCGTGGAACGTTTTGTTGGTTTTTTTACAACCCAAAAATTTTGAACTTTACTCATATTGTGTTAGTCGTTTTTCTATACCACGACAAAAGATTTTAGTTAATAATTAAAACCACATTTTGAAATATGACAGCCCATAACATTGGGTTTGCAAAAGCGGTGGCTTTAGTGCTAAATTGAGCATTTGTACTTTCTATTAGCTTTTGTACTAAATTTGAACTTAAGTACTTTTTAATCCCCACCTTCGGGTAGCTGCAAACCGTCAGCAATTTAGGACACTCATTCAATTGACAGGACATATTAAAATACAAATAACATTAGAAATAAAATCATTATGGAAGAGTATAATAAAGCATTTATGATTGAAGCAATCAGACTTGGCATCGAGGGAATGAATAATGACGAAGGTGGTCCATTTGGAGCTGTCATTGTTAAGGACAATGAAATTATTGGTCGAGGCAATAACAAAGTTATTTTACTTAATGACCCAACAGCACATGCTGAAATAGTTGCAATTAGAGATGCATGTAATAGAATAAAAACATTTCAGCTTGATGAATGTATCTTATATACCTCATGCGAACCGTGTCCAATGTGTCTAGGTTCAATTTATTGGGCAAGACCTAAAAAAGTCTTTTATGGCTGTAACAAATTCGATGCAGCAGAAATAGGATTTGATGATGAATTTATTTACAAGCAACTGGAGTTAAAAAATGAGTTAAGACAAATTCCATTCATAACCATTGAAAGAGAAAATGCTTTAGAAGCATTCAAAATTTGGTCAAATAAAATTGATAAAATAAAATACTAAACATGTCAGAAGATTCAAAAGAAAACATACGAAAAAAAGTGGCGCTATTCATAGATCCGACAATAGGTGAAGAGTGCCCTAAAAATCTTTGTTTTTGTACATGCTTTCCCTTACTATTGTTTTTGAAAATACACGACATACATTGTACATTGACAGGTGGAGACTATAACGGCATACGACACTTTTGGCTTACAGTAAATGGATACGAGAATATCATTATTGACCCGACAATAAGACAATTTAAACCACTCGTTGATCCTATTTATATTGGTTCATTGACAAGCGAGTACACTCCAGACACTACTTCGTTTATTGAAACATTTTCTTGGGCTTTTAAATTTTGGGCTGAACCAATATTAGATAGACCAATATCTCATCAAGAAAAACCAAAATGGGTTGAAGAAAGAACAAATTTCTATAACGTTAAGTTTGCAACGATTCTGAATCAAGAAATATCTCAAAAAAATCCTGAAAAAATTACTATACATCACAATAGACTTTGTAAGTTGTATTTTCGGACGATATTAAAATTCTTAAAAGTAAAAACTAAAAAAGACCAAGATTATATTAGAAATTTAAGAGCGACACTTCCACAAAGCTTTGAAAATTTAATTAATCAAGGACGGAAGCAGGATTTTTCTACAATCCGTATCCAACAGGAACGATGAATCAGAACACGCTACAACGCGCATTGCAGGACGCACAGTCAGGTAAGCTCGATACCGCGATAGCCTCGTTACGCGCACTGCTTCGTGAGCAGCCGAAGAACACCGACGCAATGCAGTTGCTCGGGCTATTGCTCACTCAATGTGGACAGACCGAATTGGCCGTAGGGCAGCTCAAACGCGCGGTTGCACTAGCACCTCGATCCGCCGGCTATCGTAACAATCTCGGCAACGCACTGAGTGGACTTGGTAAGCACACCGAGGCTGCCAAACAATACGAGGAGGCAATTGCAATTGATCCTTTTTACTTCCGGGCTTTTCTTGGTCTCGCACTTGCTCGTACCGAGCTGTTTGATTCGGCAGGCGCGGCTGAGATATGTCGACGTGGACTTGCAATCCGGCCTGATTGGCCCGAGATGATCATTTGCGCCGCAGCGGCATATGAGGCAGCCGACCAGCTCGATGAGGCTC
>CALQOD010000105.1 GCA_943332105.1 Chitinophaga pinensis
CCGAACCGATAAACAATTTATTGTAGAATTACCACTAATTAAAAACACACCATGAGAATTCTGATTATCGAAGATGAAACGCCAGCGGCTGATCGCCTGAAAAAAATGATTTTGGATTTTGAACCAACAGCAGAAATTACGAGCAACTTGGTAAGCATTGCTTCCTCTGTAAAATGGTTAAAAGAAAATCAAGCACCCGACTTAATATTCATGGACATCCATTTATCTGATGGAGATAGTTTTGAAATATTTAATGAGCAGGAAGTAACTTCGCCTGTTGTGTTTGTAACGGCATATGATCAATATGCTCTAGAAGCGTTTAAGGTTAACAGCATTGATTATTTGCTGAAGCCGGTGAAAAAAGAAGATTTATCAAGAGCGCTCGAAAAGTATAAACAACGTGGCAGTTCTAATATGCAGCAAATGATGGATTTGCTCAAGCAAATGAATATCACTCCATCAACAAAAGAAACGCAAAAAAGAATTGTAATCCGCTACGGTGATACAATTAAGATGGTAGAAATAGCTGACGTTGCTTATTTCTATACGGAGGATAAAATTAATTTTTTATGTACCAAAGATAATTTAAGCTACCCCATAGATCAGAATTTAGATGAATTAGAAAGTATTGTCGACAATACAATTTTTTTTAGAATTAATAGACAGTACATTATTAACATAAATGCTATTGATAAAATGTTAGCATGGTCTAAATCTCGAGTGAAAGTGATATTAAAACCAACTTGTGCGAATGAAACAATAGTTAGTACTGAAAGGTCGTCACATTTTAAAGAATGGCTTACTGGTTTAAAAAGTTAAATTTTAAAAAACTCCAATTCAACTATTTAATTAACCCATTCGGCAATATTTACTAACCACAATTCAATTTGCGTTAGTAGCTTTGTATCGAAATATTGGTTCTATGTCAACGACAGTTAGTAAATTAAGTTTATTTTTTTTATTCATCTTATTAACTTTTTCATCATGTCAACATGAGCCATTAGTAACAATAAACGGGAACAACGGGGGTGGGAATGGGAATGGTAACGGTAACAATTCTTTGCCCCCTTGTGACCCGGATTCGGTTTATTTTGAGCAGGACATCCTGCCACTTTTCGTTTCGAACTGTACAATGTCAGGCTGTCATAATTCAGCATCGCATGCATCAGGAATCGATTTAAGTTCATACGCAGCCGTTATGAATTCAAGTGTTTTAATACCTGGTCAAGCATGGAACAGCGATTTAGTCGATGCTATTACTACAACAAATCCTAATGACATAATGCCTCCACCTTCATCATCCATGTCTGCATTACCTTCTGCTCAAATTAATTTGATTAAAAAATGGATTAATCAGGGAGCTTTAGATTTGCATTGCGACAATGGTTGTGATACTACAAATGTTACCTATAATGGAACTATAAATCCATTATTACAAAACAATTGTACAGGTTGTCATAATGCTTCAAGCGCAGGAGGTGGTTATAATTTAACTAATTATGCCAATGATGTAAATGGAAAATTGGGTGTCCAATCATCAGCATTGAACGGATCACTTTCTGGATCTGTAAACTATACAGGCACTTGGTCCCACATGCCTAAAGGTGGTTCCCAATTACCAGCCTGTGAACTCACAAAAATCAGAATCTGGGTTGATGCAGGAGCTCCCAATAATTGATTAATTTAGCCGAATGAAAATTGGGTTGTCTATATTTTGTGTGTTCGTGATAATCAGCTTAACAACTGGTTGCTATTACGACAATGAAGAATACCTTTATGGTACTTGTGATACATCAAATGTTACTTTTTCAAAAGATATTAAACCTATTATAGATGCTAATTGTATTAATTGCCATAGTGGAGGAGCAATCGATTTAACTAACTATAATGGAGTTAAAGCAAAGGTATTGGATAGCACGTTGTATAAATCAATATCTTATTCATACTCTGGGGCAAATTCATCGAAGAATATGCCGTCTTCTGGTAAATTAGATGATTGCTCAATTAGTAAAGTAAAAGCGTGGATTGACGGAGGTGCGTTAAATAATTAATCATGAAAAATAAAAAAGTAATCATTGTTATTGTTGCTTTAGCTCTTTTCGCTTTAATTGGAGGGTATGCATATTATTATGTTACCAAAGATGAAGTTGGTCTAGCAGAAACAACAGCAGATTTTACAATTTCGTGTGATGATCTTTTTAAGGAGTTTACAGCGAATAAAGAAGCATCGATGATAAAATACAGTCGAAAAACGGTAGCATTAAGTGGTAAAGTGAGTTCAGTAGAAAAGGCAGGGGAGAATGTAACAGTTGTTTTTAATACGACCGCTGGAGATGGTATCATCAGATGTTTACTTGATACACTTGATGCACCTAAATTGCAAGCTAAAAATGGAGATGTACTAAAACTAAAAGGGTCATATACTGGATTCGAAGATGATTTAATGTTTGTTTCAATACCTGAACTTAGTTTTAACCGATGTGTAATTATGCCTAATTAAAAAACATATTCCCAAACCAATATTATTATGAAAAAAAACCTACTTATTTTAATCTCAGCGTGCTTAGTCATAGCCTTGAGTGCAACAACATTATCAGTTACAAGTAATCCAACAGGAGCAATAGCAGGTGTTGCTAATGATCCATCAAGCGGTAGTGCAACATGTACTAGTTGCCACGGCGGAACTGCTACCAATGCAACTGCAGCGCAAGCTTCAATTACTTCAACTATTCCTGTAGCAGGTTATATACCTGGAACAACTTATACTATTACTGGAACCGTAAATTATACTGGGCGCTCTACATTCGGTTTCGAAGTTAGTCCGCAAAATGCAGCAGGAACTAAATTAGGAACATTAATCAATACAGGTAGTCAAACACAATTAGTGGGTAGTAGTAAATATGTTACTCATACGCTTGCTGGTAATTCAGGTTCTAGTACAAAATCTTGGACATTCAACTGGACAGCGCCACTAGCTGGAACAGGTGCGGTAACATTCTATGGCGCTTTCATGGCAGCTAATGGTAATGGATCTTCAAGTGGTGATATCGTTTATAAAACTTCTTACACAGTTGCTGAAGCTGTGGCAAGTGGTGTTAATGAAGTTAAAGCGAATACAAATGCTTTAACAGTTATCAATTTAAAGAACGCTTTACAAATTTCTTATACTGCACAATCTGTAGCAACTGCTAACGTTGAGTTATATAACTTAAATGGAACAATTGTAAGTTCTTCTTCATTCGAGCAACAAAATGCAGGAAATGTAGAGCTAAACTTCGATGTAAAAGAAGGTTTGAATACAGGAATTTATATCGTTAAAGTTCAACAAGGAACACAAGTATTAACAAAGAAATTAGCGTTAGTATTTTAATCTTAAATTACAGTTATCTATGAAAAGGATTCTTTTATTTTTATTTCTCTTGATAGGATTAAATGTTCAAGCACAGGATACTCTTTCAACTAATAATGCAATCATAAATTTTGATGCTACTTCTGCCGGATCTCCTGAAAAAATTGAGGCTATAAGTAAGCAAGTGAAAAGTAAATTAGTAGTTAAAACGGGAGAGTTTGTTTTTGCTATTCAAATGCAGTCTTTTGAATTTGAAAAGTCATTAATGAAAGATCATTTTAATGAAAATTATGTTGAAAGTACAAAGTATCCAAGAGCAACATTTAAAGGAGTTATTCAAGACGTAGCTAAAGTGAACTTTACAAAAGATGGAAAGTATCCTGTTGTTGTAAAAGGCACAATGGATATGCATGGGGTGAAAAAAGAAGTTACTGCAAATGGTACACTAACAATTGCTGGTGATAAAGTAACAGCTTCATCAAGTTTTAAATTGTTACTTTCAGACTTTAATATTGAAGTCCCCCCAGTAGTTGGAGATAAGATAGCAAAGCAGTCAACTATCACAATGAATGCTACTTATAACAAAAAGTAATTTGAATGAACCGTTACCAACTAAATAAGTGGCTGTTATTAATCGCGCTCGTGATTCTATCATCATCTTCGTTATTTGCACAAGATGATTTATTGGGATCATTAGACGATGAAAAGCCTCCTCGTGAATACGCACGCAATGCCTTTAAATCAACGCGTGTAATTACAGCACAATCCATGGAGCAATTGTCGAAAGGAGTACTTGATTTTCGCATTCTCCATCGTTTTGGAAGAGTAAACGAAGGATCATATCAAGCATTCGGATTTGACCAAGCAGTTATGCGAATGGCATTAGATTATGGGATTACCGATCGTTTAACAGTTGGTATAGGAAGAAGCAGTAATAAGAAAGAGATTGATGGATTTATAAAGTATCGACCAATCTGGCAATCGAATGATGGTTGGCCATTTTCTGTTGTTCTTACTTCTGGATTTGTAAAAGATGGAATGAAATGGGCTGATCCTACTCGTGAGAATTATTATTCTTCCCGCTTCTCTTTTTTTCATCAGGTATTAATTGGAAGAAAATTCTCAGATGCATTTTCTTTGCAGTTAATGCCAACATTAGTTCATCGTAATCTGGTACTTACGGAAGAAGATAAAAATGATATTATCAGTATTGGTGTTGCTTCGCGATTAAAGTTGAGTAATCGTTTAGCTATAACGGTGGAGTATTTCCGTCATATTACAGATTTGCCAACTGGGTATTATGATCCTTTATCTATCGGATTTGATATTGAAACTGGCGGACACGTTTTCCAATTGCATTTCACTAATTCATTAGGCATGAACGAACGTTCGTATTTAGTAGGAACAGAGGGCCAGTGGTCGAAAGGAGATATACACTTCGGATTTAATATTTCTCGTGTATTTACAATTTCAAAACCAAAAGAGTTTCGCAAGAAAAAAGAATGAGCATTTTTATAGAACAAAAAAGGGGCTGTCTCATTGAGATAGCCCCTTTTTTAGTTTAAGTTAGTTACATAAAAAGCGCGGTATAAACTCTTTTAAAATATTGCATAATCTTGCTCGCAGGTTTTAAAAATCGCGTGAATAATCTGGGCTTCATACCATTTAGTTTCCAAGCCATCTTATCTTCAATATTTGCTTTTAGTCGAACGAAGAGACTAACATTACTTACACCACCCATTCTCATTTTTACAACTACCTTCGGTAAGTAAGCCAATTTAATTTTATTTTTATGAATCATACGAAGCATCAATTCATAATCTGCTGATAAGCGTAGATTAGTATTAAAGCCTCCAAACCGTTCGTAGCATTCTTTCCTTACAAAAAATGTTGGGTGCGGCGGCATCCATCCATTTAAAAAATCACCTTCTTCGTAATCGCCCGACTCCCACGTTCTGGTTACTTTATTAATATCGGTTCTGTCAACAAAAACTAAGTCTGCATATACACCGTCTGCAGTAGGATTCTTTTCAAATGTTTTAACAATATCACTAATGACATGATTCGATTCATATAAATCATCCGAATGTAACATGCCTACAATATCACCAGTGGCTATACCAATTCCTTTATTCAAAGCATCGTATAAGCCCTTGTCTTTTTCAGAAACAATTTTGGTGATTTTATCTTTGTATTTATCTACTATTTGTAAGGTCTTGTCTTTCGACTTGCCATCAATAATCAAGTATTCAATATTGGGGTAATCCTGATTGACAACAGACTTTAATGTGTCTTCTAAAGTTGCAGCACTGTTGTAGGTTATAGTAATAATAGATACTTTCATTGTATTGGCTTGTTAAAACATTTCCCGCTCTCTGATTTTTTGTGCAGGGTTGCCCTTATACATCGAATAAGCCTCTAGGGTTTCAGTGGCAACTGATGAAACAGAAAGTATTGCATGTGATTTTAAGGTTACACCAGGGCAAACAATCGATAATGCACCTACCCATGCTCCGTCTTCTATAGTTATTGCTCCTATAATTAAATCGAATGTTTCTTTTTTATAGTTATGGTTACCGCATAGTAACATCGCACCCTGACTCAAACAGCAATTCTTACCAATTGTAACCTGTGCAAGGTTATCTATCCATACACGCTCACCAACCCAGGTATAATCATCAATGCTTAAAAGCCATGGGTATTTAATATTTACACTTTGTTTAATTACTACGCCTTTGCCGATTTTTGCTCCAAATAAACGAAGGAAGAAGACCTTTAATTGGCTAAATGGATTTAATGGGTTTATCAAAAATAAAGCATTCGTAATATGCCATAAGGCAATTTTTATTTTCCATGCACCTGGCTTATACCACGCATTATTATATTTTGATAAATCGGTTTGCTTCATTACGCAAATAATTTTTTATTCTGTTCTATGCCTTCCTTATTGTCAAATATGCTTTGCGCGAAGGTAAGAGCGCCATTACTATATTTGTTATACTCTTCTTGATTCCAACTACAAGCATTTTGTATTGCTGTAATGATAGCTTTTTCTTCTTTTAATGGAATATCCCAACCCGCATTTTTCTCTTGTAAATTCTTCCAGATTGTTTGGTCAGAAATTAAAACGGGACAACCAGCTGCCATGCTCTCGACGATTGAATGTCCGTAGTTTTCATTAAAGGTAAGTAAAACACTTAGATGGTAACTGGTCATCGTGTCTATTACTGAAGAGTTTTCGATAACACCTTTATAATTAACGCTCACATGCGATGGCATTGTTTCAATAATAGAATTGCATTCATTCCAGTAAGCTTCTTCTTCTATCGGGCCGTAAATATCAAATTCTATCGAATTGCCACTTGGGATTTTTGCTAATAACTTTAATGTTCCTAATAAATTTTTCTTAGGGGAAATACGCGACAAAAAAAACATCTTTAAGTTGCCTTTATTTTTGATGCGATCTACAAAAGTTAATTGGCCTGGTTCCACAAGATCAATCGCTACATGTACTTTAGCCCTTCTTCCAATTTGCTTTTGTATTTCTTTTTCTTCAGATGTTGAACTTGCATGAAATGTAATTCCGCTATACAAGCCCATTACTTTTGTAGTTAGCAAATAAGATTTTTTCTTTAATGCTTTAAGCTTCAACGCACCTTTTCCTAGCATCCCTCTTGGCGCCAATATTACTTTTCTACGAGGTAAAAATTTCTTTCGGATAGTAAGCGGGAGAAAAGTATAGAAATACGAAAACATCGAGTTCAAATAAAGAATATCCGCTTGTGCTTCAAACATTATTTTTTTCAGATGCTGCTTTGTTCTGTTTTCCTGCGATATGTAATAAACATGACTTCCATCTTTTAATTTAATCCATGTATCTAGCTGTACTCCCGAATAAGGCGCATCAGCATGTAAATCACGATCGCCGGTAACAATATAAAAATCATAATCTTCTTTTAAATGTCTTGCCATAGCAGCAACCGAACGAATTTGTCCGCCTGCTTTATAGCCTGGTAAAAACCAATCTACGAATACGAGTATTTTCTTTTTGCTGCTCATGAATTAATCAATTGCAAAAGTGTTTGAGCCCATTTTTCGGGGGTGTTCTTATTCCCCTTTACATGACTTTTATTCATCATTGCTACTAAGGAGGTATCGTCGCTATTGATAATTTTAAGTATAGCTTCTTTTAATGATGCTTCATTTTTAGGTTCACAATAAAAGCCATTTTCATTTTCTGTAAGAAACGCTGTTGCTGCACTCGTAGTAGTACTGCAAATTAATGGATATCCTGCTAATGCATACTCTTGTACAACAACACCCCAATGTTCGTAGTGAGTAGGAAGAATAAATATACCTGTTTGACTAATTATGGAGGATAATTGATCAGGCTGTATAAAGCCAATGTTTTTTATGAAAGAGATATGCGGAAATTCATTTTCTAAAGGCCCTTTGCCCATGCAATATAACTCCCAGTCTTTTCTTTCTTCATTAGTTAAATTCGAAAACACATTCCATAATTCCTGCGTCCCTTTTAGTTCTGTATATCTTCCAACAAAAACAAATCGGTGCGGGAATTTAGTTTCTTTCGCAGCTTTTGTTTCTTCGTAGTA
>CALQOD010000106.1 GCA_943332105.1 Chitinophaga pinensis
ATAGGATAACCTAAATTAACAGCTTTACCCCATGTACCATCTAGTCTTCTTTTACTCATGAATAGGTCTAAACCACCTAGTCCAGGATGCCCATCACTACTGAAATATAGTGTTTGGTTATCAGGATGAATAAAAACACTTTCTTCACTACCTAGAGTATTAATCGAATCACTCAAACGTATTGGATCCGACCAACGATTTTCATCAGAATAAGTACTCATAAAAATATCTTGTACCTTCTTTCTATTTTCATCGGTATAACCACGAATAAAATACAAGGTTCTTCCATCAGAACTAAATGAAGGTTGCGTTTCCCATGCCGTCGTATTAATTGGGGCACCTAAATTCATTGGCTGTGACCAGGCATTATCAGATAACATTTGTGATAAATAAATATCACAGTTGCCGATACCATCAGGACGGTTACAAGCGGCATAAAATACTACTTTCCCATCGGCACTAATTGATGGCGCGCCTTCATTCATCATGGTGTTTAACGGTCCACCTGGATTGATAGCTTTTTGCCAAACAGAATCTTTTTTGGTGCTGATATAAAAATCTTCTTGATATCTTCCCATCATTCGGTCATCCTTGAATCGCCTAGTAAAAATGATTTTCTTTTGATCAACTGTTAAAGATGGATAATATTCGCCACCATCGGTATTTACTCCAGCACCTAAATTAACTGGGGTATAAGGAACAGGATGCTGTATTGCATCCATCGAAAAATCACAAGAAGCAAGCATACGTTGAACCGTATTTTTCTTTGGGGTAGGAATGTTATTAGATTTTGTTTGATAAAGCAGCAAATGTTCTTTCGATGCCCGATATTGGCCATCACGAAGTTCGTAGCTGCCTAAAAGATATAATGCATTAGGATAAAAATCAGGATTTATAGAAACAAACTTTCTGTATAATTCGATGGCTTTGCTTAAATCATTTTGATCTGCATAAATATCACCCAAGGCCATGTAAGGTTCTAAAAAATTAGAATCCTTACTGATTGCTTTTTCAAAATAAGGAATTGCTTTTATTCTTTCGCCCCCATCGAGCTCCTTTAAGCCTCTTTCAAAAGCATTAATTGCCGACTGGTTAGATGATGAGTACTTAGGTATTTGTGCAAATGAAAAATGCGCAACTGCCATTAATAAAAATAGTAAACTGATTTTATTTTTTATCATGCTTTGGCGCTAAGGAACATTAATAATTTTATGGGTTTGCAATGAAATTCTCCATGTTGGGTTAATCTTAACATAATCAACGATTAATTCAACCGCTTTAGTGTGCTTGCTATATTCTGGCTGCAATAAGCAAATGCAATTATCGCTAACCATTTCTTTATATTTTTCTGCCCATTCAAAATCACTTGGATGATAAATGACTACTTTCAGTTCATTAGCATATTGCAGATTTTCTACAAGTGGTGCTTTGAATTTTTTCGGCGACAAGCAAATCCAATCCCAAGTTCCCGTCAAGTTATGAGCACCCGATGTTTCAATTGCTACTTCATATCCATTATCTTTCAAAACACTTGTGAGCGCTGTTAAATTGTGCATGGCTGGCTCACCGCCGGTAATTACAACAAGCTTGGCTTGACTTTCTTTTACTTTTTTGAGTAAATGCGATACCGTTAGTAACGGATGTTTATTAGCATCCCATGATTCTTTCACATCACACCACACACATTCCACATCACATCCGCCTAAACGAATAAAATAGGCAGCACGACCTGTATTCATACCCTCACCCTGAATAGTATAAAAATCTTCCATTACAGGATATTTTTTATTCGATAAATCTTTCAAAACGGTAATTAATTAAATCTAACTTTTTTTTGACGAGCCATTAAGGTATTTTGAACAAGTCCTATGATTGTCATTGGCCCTACCCCTCCTGGAACTGGAGTAATATAACTACACTTTGGTGCTACCTCTTCAAAATCAACATCACCCGCTAAACGGAAACCTGACTTTGTAACAGTAGAGGCTATGCGCGACATGCCAACATCAATTACAACTGCACCTTCTTTTATCATGTTTGCTTTAACAAACAATGGCTGACCAATAGCTGCAATAACGATATCACCTTGCTTAATTATATCAGCGATATCAGGTGTTTTACTATGACAAATTGTTACTGTGCAGTTTCCTGGATATTGATTGCGTGATAACAAAACAGACATTGGAGTACCAACAATATTACTTCTTCCTATTACCACACAATGCTTCCCTACTGTATCAATTTTATAAGTTTCCAGCAATTGCATAATACCTTTAGGAGTTGCTGGTAAGTAACAAGGCATTTGCTGCGCCATACGTCCAACATTGATTGGATGAAATCCATCCACATCTTTCTCTGGCAAAATAGCTTCCGTAACTCGGTGTACATCGATATGCTTTGGCAATGGAAGCTGTACAATAAATCCATCAATATCCGGATTGTTATTTAACTGATGAACTGCAATTAGCAAATCTTCTTCAGAAACTGAAGCATCCAAATGAATCAATGAAGAATCAAATCCAATATCACTACATGTTTTTATTTTGTTACTAACGTATATTTCAGAAGCGGGATCATTCCCAACCAATATCGCTGCTAAATGAGGAGCTTTCTCTCCTCGAAGTTTCATGTCACTTACAATAACTGCAATTTCTTTTTTTACAGCTTCTGCAGTAGCTTTACCATCTATTAAATTCATAATCTAAATTGACTAAAAAAGTAAAGCGCACATTAGATGTACGCTTTTACCTTTGATTTTTATTAGCGACGCGTTGGCATATTTCGCATCATTTTTTGTGCTTGACCTGTCGTAAACATCTTCATCATTTTACGCATGTCTTCAAATTGCTTTATCAGTCGATTAACATCCTGAATTGAAGTACCACTACCCGATGCAATTCGTTTTCTTCTGCCACCATTTAATACTTCTGGCCGCTCACGCTCTTCTTGAGTCATCGAGTGAATAATAGCTTCAATCGACTTAAAAGAATTTTCATCTACATCGATATCTTTTACCATTTTACCCATTCCTGGAATCATGCCCATCAAATCTTTTATATTCCCCATCTTCTTAATCTGCTGCAACTGTCCAAGGAAATCATTAAAGTTAAATTGATTCTTTGCAATTTTCTTTTGAAGTTCTGCCGCTTGTTTTGAATCAAACTGCTCTTGCGCACGCTCTACGAGTGAAACGATATCACCCATGCCCAAAATACGATCAGCCATACGCTCTGGATAAAATACATCCAGTGCTTCCATCTTCTCACCTGTACCTACAAATTTGATTGGCTTATTGACAACTGACTTAATTGATAATGCAGCACCACCGCGTGTATCCCCATCTAACTTTGTTAAAACAACGCCATCAAAATTTAAACGGTCGTTAAAAGCTTTTGCTGTATTAACTGCATCCTGCCCTGTCATGGCATCCACTACAAATAAAATTTCATCAGGATTGATTGCATCTTTTACTCTAGAAATTTCATCCATCATTTGCTCATCCACTGCTAAACGACCAGCAGTATCGACAATGACCGTATTTAATCCTTTGCTCTTTGCATAGGCAACTGCATTTTGTGCAATCTGAACAGGATTATTATTTCCAACTTCACTATAAACTTCAACGCCTATTTGATCTCCTAAAACTTTAATCTGATCAATCGCCGCAGGACGATAAACATCGCATGCCACTAATAATACCGATCGATTTCTTTTTGTTTTTAAAAAGTTAGCAAGCTTACCTGATAAAGTTGTTTTACCGGATCCTTGCAAACCAGACATTAAAATAACGGAAGGATTACTTTTTAGGTTGATATCAGTTGCTTGGCCCCCCATTAACGCAGTTAATTCTTCCTGCGTAATCTTCACCATTAATTGTCCCGGAGAAACAGAAAGTAGAACATCGCGTCCAAGTGCTTTCTCTTTAACTGTATCTGTAAATTGCTTTGCTACTTTGTAGTTAACATCAGCATCCAAAAGGGCCTTACGCACTTCTTTTAGCGTTTCGGCAACATTGATTTCTGAAATTTGTCCTTGCCCTTTCAGGAGCTTAAACGCCCTATCGAGCTTATCACTTAAATTCTCAAACATGAGGCAAAAGTAATAAAATCGAAGGAGCTTAAAAAGGGAATTCCATCCTAAAAAATAGAATTATCGTTGATCAAAACGGTCGTTGCGTTTAGTAAGTTTTAAATCCTGCAAAACACTTGACTTTACATTAATCTGGAAGTAATAATTCTGTTGAAATCCAAATGGAACCCAATTCAAACGCATCTCCCAACAATGTAAATCGCGGTAAATACCAAGGCTTGTATATGATAAATCTTTTTGAATAAAGTCATAACCCGTATTAAAATTCACCTTCCAGGCTTTAGTTACTTGTATATCGCCACTGAAGTTCAATGTCTGCGTAGTTTGATCCGAAATGGTGAAATTGTTCTGGTAATATAAACTGTATCCAACGTAAAGATTAAATGGGACCGTGTAATCAATATAATCCGATGTGTTTTTATTGATTGATTGTAATTCTTCTTTAGTACCCTTATCAGAACTATAATTCTTTTTATTATTTACAATAGAAAAGTTAAGAGACAAATTCGCGTTGTTTAAGTGCGCAAGTTTACCGTTTTTATTAAGCTCAAATTGATTGATACGATTGCCGGCTT
The DNA here is from genome assembly GCA_943332105.1 of Chitinophaga pinensis. Taxonomy (GTDB): domain Bacteria; phylum Bacteroidota; class Bacteroidia; order AKYH767-A; family OLB10; genus CAINEC01. Next base: position 4,665 of record CALQOD010000106.1, read on the forward strand.
CAGTAACGACGTACGGGTCAAAAACTCCAGCAAAATTAAATGTAATCTTATCTAATAAAGTTGTTCGCCCTGATACGCCGATAGGCGATAAATTCATTGAATCGAGCGCAAAATTATAGTTCATCGATGCTGCCAAACTCTCAAATATTTTAAGCTTTTTAATTACATCCGATGAATCTGTTTTTGTTCTGGTTTTCATCTCTAAATTATTATCGAGATTAAAAGTCAAAAGAGATGATTTCCCTGATGCGGGTCCGCCATATAATGCTCCTTCAAATATTGAATACTGACCAGTTTTACCTGTTGAATCTAACTGTACTGACTTATAAATTCCGTAGACAGCATCAGAAAAGTCAGGGCGCCATGAAAAACCAATAGAAGGAGTAATAACATGACGAATGGCTGCAATTTTCCCCTTCTTGAATTGTAACAAGCCGAAAATCCTTGTATTTAAATTTGCAGCAAAAGAAAATTCACGTGCCGATTTAAATCCTGAAATCGTGTCTGCAACAACTGATTTAGTATCTAAATTGTATGATTTTTCAATTGATTTTAAATACCATTTTTCAGAATAAGAAATACTTGGACTAATATTAAAGTACTTTAAAATTGTAAAAGATGTACTGATAGGAATAGTATGCTGAATGCCATATCTTAGTTGCTTGAGCGATTCGTTCCGAAAAAGAAGTGTATCCTTAGTAGCTATTGAATTTTGAATATTTGTAGAATAGCTAATTCCGATTTTCTCATACCATTTCATACTGCCAACCTGGGCTTTCTTTTTAAATGGTGCAATACGACCAACGCCAAATGTAGCAGAAGGCAAACTAACAGAAATATCATTTGTAGTTGTGTTTTGAGAATGCGACATTCCGACGCTCAAGCTAAATGGCTTTCCTACCCAAGATTTACTATAGGCAACAGAAGAAGTAAAAGTGTTAGTTAAAAAATTTGTTGAATTCGATAAATTATATTTATAAAAAGTACTTGATCCCGCATTTACGTTAGCACTAAAGGAAGTATTTGGTCGAGCTTTAGAATCTTGCATATGACTCCATCGAATAAAAAATCCTTTTTCGGTGCGGAAGTCAGGCAATTCCTTCTGACTTACTTTCGTAAATGAATAGTTTAATGATACATTACCTGAATAATGATAACGATTATTATAATTGGAATTGGCATTCATGCGCCAGCTTCCACGAGAGTAAATATCACCCGTTAATGCAAGATCGAAATAATCACTCATTCCAAAATAATATCCACCATTTGTTAAAAACACACCTAACTGCGTCGACTGTCCATAAGCAGGAATTAGTATTCCTGAGGTTCTTGATTTTTTATTTGGAAAAAACCCAAATGGAATAGCGAAAGGCGTTGGCACATCACCAATCACAAGTTCAGCAGGACCTGTTACAATTTTATTATCAGGAATTACCTTGATTTTCGAGCTGGCGATATAATAATGAGGGTGCTCGGCTTCACATGTAGTATAATAACCATTGCGGATATAGGTTGTATTATCACTTTCCTTTTTCACTGTTGCGCCATGTATATAACTATCTCCTTGTTGAGTAGTAATTTCCGTAATGCGTCCACGTTTAGTATCAAAGTTATATCGAAGGCTATCTGATTTAAATTCCTCATTATCTTGTTTAAATAATGGATAGCCTAATGGATTTCCAGCACTATCTTTTTTTCCACAGGCAAATAAATTTCTATTTGAAAAATTCAATTCAATATACTCAGCTTTTAAATCGATATCATCATATGAAATATGTGCTTTACCATACATGTATACTTTCTCCCCATCTAAATCATAAACAATCGAATCGAAGGCGTTATAAACAACTTTTGATTTAAAATCGGAGGCTAACTGCATCGAATCAACTTTCACAGTATCTATGTCAGTTTTCAGGGCGTTAGTAGAGTCTACTTGTCCATAAGTTGTGAAGCACAAAAAGAAAAAAAAGCAAATAAACAACCAACATTTTATCGTTGATAAGTTGTAATATTTAGTACTTATTTGCCGTTGCATTAGTATTCGAACCCCTTAATTTTGTTTTGCAAAGTTACTCATTCATGGTGAAAAGGATATTTACAGTTTTATTTACTTTTTATTTTTCGGTTTTTTCATGCTTTTCGGATACTCCAAAAATAAAATCTGGTTATAAATTAAGAACAATAGTTATAGATGCTGGTCATGGTGGACATGATCCAGGATGTTTAGGCTCTGATTCGAGAGAAAAAGAGGTAGCCCTAAAAATCGCATTAAAATTAGGCAAACTTATCGAAACGAATTGTCCGGATGTGCGTGTAATATACACTCGAAAAACAGATGAATTCATTCCACTTATAGAGCGTGCTAATATCGCAAACCGCGCAAAAGCAGATTTATTTATTTGTATTCACCTAAATTCTGGACCCAAAGCCGCTTATGGTGTAGAAACCTTTGTAATGGGTTTGCACAAAACGGATGATAATTTAAATGTTGCTAAAAGAGAGAATGCGGCTATTTTATTGGAAGATAATTATCAAAAGAATTATGATGGTTTCGACCCAAACTCTGCCGAGGCCAATATTATCTTTTCCTTATATCAAAATCAGTTTATGCAGCAGAGTTTGAGTTTTGCTGCTAAGATACAATCGCAATTTAAAAACAATTCAAAACGCTTCGTTCGTGGTGTTAAGCAAGCTGGATTTTTAGTATTGTATAAAACGTCAATGCCTTCCGTTTTAATTGAAAACGGATTCCTTACAAATGAAAATGATCAACGATTTTTAATTAGTGATGCTGGCCAGGACAGTATGGCTTCTTCTATTTACAGAGCTTTCAAATCATACAAAGCTGAGTTAGAAACTGGTATTGTCAGCAATGATAAAATTGAGATACAGGAAGATATAGCCGAAGAAAAAGCTGACACAAATAAAAGTGTCATTAAATCAACTCCAGACAACACATTTAAAGATCCAAAAGTGTATAAAAAAGAAGTTGAAGAAAACTCCACGATTAAGGCAGTAGATACCACAAAAGTTGCTAAATCAGATAGAAAGGAAATTACTAATCCTAAAGTAAATCAGACGCCGAAAACTACTACTTTAAAAACTAAAACAAATATTGATGTAGATTTTTCGAATTTGGCATTTATTACTGTTCAGGTTGGAGCTGTAAAAGATAGTGGACCAATTCCTGATAAAATCAAGGAGCTTAAAACTGTTTTCAATATCACTTTCGATGATGGTTATACTAGGTATTTTGTCGGACGATTTTCTACAATAGCCGATGCCAAAG
>CALQOD010000107.1 GCA_943332105.1 Chitinophaga pinensis
ATCGGACAATTTGCTGATGAGCATTTAAGTGTTATTCCTGATTTCTTATCGAACTGCGGAATGGCAAGAGTCTTTGCTTATTTGATGAGCAATCCGAATGATATTAGTGCAGGAGCTATCTTCCAAGATGTTGCTGCAACGATTCAAAAAGGATTAGAAGCAATTCGCGAGATTAACAATGGCGATACACATATAACGGCAAGCGGATACGAAATTGCATTGAAACAATTAGTTTAATATAATCATTATAGAATGAATACCGACTGGATGCATCAATCGTTTTTAGATAACAACATGAACAATTGGCTTATTGCCTTTGAGATTATTGTTGGCGGATTAATCTTTAAACGATTCGTATCACATCAGCTTTCAGGCTTTATTTATCGTTTCATTAAAAAACAATCAGAGGGAGTACAAGTAAATGAACTAAGAGCCTTACTACGCAAGCCTGTTGGATTTTTCATTGTGGTGGTATCGCTCTATTTCGCTGCGATGCAATTGCACTTTCCTGGCGAATGGCATCTTTCAACGGGAGAAGAATTTGGAATCATCTTCGTCATCAATAAAATATTTTTATTTGCATGTTTCTATTCGATTACATGGATATTATTACGCTTAGTTGATTTCTTTGCATTGATACTTCAACAAAGAGCAATGGCAACAGAAACAATGGTAGACGATCAGCTCGTTCCATTCATTAAAGAGTCGTTGAAACTTGTTGTAATAATTGCAAGTTTCTTTGTGATGCTTGGTTCAGTATTTCATGTGAATGTAGCTTCGCTAATTGCAGGATTAGGAATTGGGGGATTGGCATTAGCGTTAGCAGCAAAAGACACGTTGGAAAATTTATTGGGCAGCTTCACTATCTTTCTGGATAAGCCTTTCACACTTGGCGATGTGGTGAAAGTTGGAAACGTGCAGGGCAAGATTGAAAAAATCGGATTTCGTTCTACCTTAATTCGCACCATAGAAAAAACATTAATTAAGGTTCCCAATAAACGCATGATAGATGCTGACCTTGAAAACATCAGCCTGCGCGATATGATTCGTGCTAGTTTTCATCTGACGTTAAAGATGCATACTACCCGTGCTCAGATTGAGAACTTCATGAAAGAAGGTACTGCTATTTTACAGAAACACAAAGAAGTTGCGCACGACCCAGAGCCGTTTATTCGTTTAGATAAAATTACAGATATCGGATTTGACTTGCAGGTTCAGTTTTTTATTAATACTACTGATGCCGACTTCTTTCAAATAGAGCGACAAGACATTTTATTATCACTCATTGAACTTGCACATCAACACGACATCCGATTTGATGCGCGTTTGCAGGACACAGCTATTAAATAAAACATTATGAAAAAATATTCCTTCCTCCTATTCTTTGTTACTTGCTTACTTTATGCATGCAGCAACGGACAAAACACTGGTTATTCATTAATAGAACCAGCAGCTTTTAGTGAGAAAATAAAATCAACCACTGATATAACGTTGTTGGATGTCCGCACACCCGAAGAATATGCAGGAGGCCATTTGCCAAACGCCATCAACATTGACTGGAATGGTGATCAGTTTAACGCTACAACAGAAAAACTAGATAAAACCAAACCTGTGTTTGTTTACTGCATGAGCGGTGGAAGAAGTCATAGTGCAGCGCAAGACTTACAAAAGCGCGGCTTTAAAAACGTTACTGAGTTAAAAGGTGGAATATTAAAATGGAGAGCAGCAGGATTAGCAGAAGAAAGCGGAGCTTCATCAACAACTTCTTCTCGAGCTGAAATGACAAAGATAGACATGGACAAAATGATTATCGATAACAAACTTATCATATTCGATTTCTTTGCTGAATGGTGTGGCCCCTGTAAAAAACTAAAGCCAGAATTAGAAGCACTAGAAGCAGCACACAAAGGTCAGGTGAAAGTGGTGCGCATCGACGTCGACAAAAATAAAACCCTTGCTCGCGAATTACAGATCACTGAAATCCCCGTCATTATGATCTACAAAAACAAACAAATCCAATGGACCGGCACCGGCTATTTTCCGATGAAGGATATTGAAGTAAATTGTGGGTTTTAGCGGTGTAAAAACATTTTCAACTCTTTACTAATGTTTTCTAATCCCTTTTCTATTTAAAATACATTTTAATTAAATTATCCATTCGATTGAATACGATTATAATCTATTCTTTGATAATTTATTAAATACAAAAGCCACAATCAATAAAATCAGTGATCCTAATAAGACTGGGCAAAAAGCAAATTTGTAACCTAGCAGTTTTATTTTTTCAGTTCCGATTACTGCAATTAATGCGGTTGCACCTCCTGGCGGATGAAGCGTTTTTGTGATTTGCATTATAACGATTGATGAGGCAACAGCCAATGGCGCTGCAATCCAGATAATATCGGGGATTAGCTTATAAATTGCAACACCAATAATAGCAGATATAAATTGACCACCAATTACATTTCTTGGTTTTGCAAATGGACTTTTAGCAGCGCCATAAATAAGAACACTCGATGCCCCGAACGAGGCTATCAGAAAAATATTTTCCTCTTTAATTAAGATGTAACTTTGAAAAAATGCGATTATTCCAATACCTATGAAAGAGCCAGCAAATGCCCAGAAATGTTCTTTAATATCAATAAAGATTTCTTGAGTTATAAATTTTTGGCAAACACTAATAGCTCGCTTTATTTCTGTTGTTATCATCTTTAATATTTACAATAGTACCTTTATTTCATTTTCAATTCATTAGTGTAAAAATATTCAATTTAATACATGAAAGAATAGAAAAGCATAATTTGGAGGTAATAATAAATAAAAACAAGAAATACTTGAATACAGTTTACTAATTACTAGTTTATTCTACGTAAACGGCAACAGACAAAACACAGGCTATGCTTTGGTATAACCGGGTGCAGCCAACAACAAAATGAAATCCTTAAAAGACCTATTGTTGTTGAATTTCCACACAACCGAAGAATTCTACCTCTTTGATTTCAAACAAAACCTTAGCCCACGAATTACAGATCACTGAAATCCTAATTATCATAACCTACAAAAACAAATTAATCTAATGGACCGGAACTGGCTATTTCCTAATGAAGGATATTGAGGCGAATTGTGGGTTTTTGAGAAATGTACTTATAGAAATTACAAAGTATTTACTTAGACAATTTATTTATCCTTATTTGATACGCTTGCCCGTAATTTCTTTTCATGCGATCATTTAAAAAAGATGCATCAATCATCGCTTCTACTTTTTCAGATTTAGATAACATAAATGTGATGATAGTATCGCATTGCTTTTCGCTAATACCTGCTCTCTCTGCTAACATCTGAAATTGCTTTCTGATTTTTCCTTGCGCTAGTGAAGGGGGCAAAAGACCATCTTCTAGAGCGAAATCTTTATCGGCTATATGCAAACGACTATTCAATAAATCATAAGCAGGGCTCAATCGATAATCTCCCATTGGTGTTTCAATTACAGAAAAATTTTTCAGATGCGCATCACCGTTAGAGAAGAGGTAATTGAATAGTATCAACTTAAATAATTTTGGTGCTTCCGACTTATAAGCTGGTAAATACTTCTTCATTATTTCAAATAAGTCTGAGTAATTGCCCAAGTATTTATAATGTGCTCCATGCGTTTGCGGCGTCCGTCCTGCAAGAGAAGCAAAATCATCTTGTGCCCATTTACTACCATCGTCTTTTACATCGAAACGTTTGGTGATATAAGCAGGCATACCATTACTAAAAAAAGCAAGAGCATTTTCTGCAGTTTCAATTCCGAAAACCTGTTGCGCTAATTGCATGGTGAGATGTTCATTAGCGGGCATTTGATCTGCATTTTTATCTACTGCCGGAATGGGTTTTAATATATAAGTACCTCGCTCACCTTCATTCGTTAATCTTAATTTATTCTTATCGAGTAGTACCATGAATTTCTCTTGGACACCTGAGATAGAAATATGCACAACATTATCTTCAAATTTTTCATTTTGTTTGCTGTTAGATTTTGGCGCATCGTATGGCAAAATATGACTTACTTTCCGGCCATCAAACATCCGCTTCAAACAGGTGCGACTATATGTATCAAAACCAACTGCTAAAGTTCCTGGACAATTATTTATTTTTGGTAGCGGCATTTCTTAATTTTTAATTACACGAACGGCACCAATCGTATCATAAGATGCAACAGCCATTAGTAAACTGAAATAATCGTCTTTATCGATTTTATTTTTTCTGCAAGCGGCCTGTTTGTTGGAACCCTCTGGTAGCATATTATAAAAAAATGGAAACAATTCCTTAGAATGATATTCATTAACATTTTTTGGAAGCGTTAAACTAATTGCCGGCTTACTAGTATCCGACAACCAGGAAGAAAAATAACTAAACGTAAAAGTGCCATCATCATGCTGTAGTAATTTTCCAGCTTGCTGATCTTTATACAAAACGATTGCGCTTCTCATTGCTTAGGTAATAATGATTTTACTTGTAACATTAATTCTAGTCCTAATACATCCGCCAATTTTTCGATGGTGAGCAAAGTAGGATTACCTTTTCCGCTCTCCAATTGTTTAAGAGTTCTAAGTCCTACACCCGACAGTTCGGCCAATGCTTCCTGCGTTAAACTTAGGACTTCCCGCCTTGCTTTTAATTGTTGAATTATATCAGCTTGGTGCATTATATGGCATTTTAGTATGCAAATATAAGATGATATTCAATAAAATACAATATAATGTGCATTATATTGCTCTTTTAAGGTGTTTATTATAAAAAATGGTAGTAATGGCGAGAAAATGTGCGCTTTAATGCACTTTAGGATGGAGAAAAATTTAAAGTTAATGAGAGTTAAAGATCACTGCAGATCCCCATCATCATGATCTAAAAAAACAAACAAATCGAATGGACCGGGAATGGTTATTTTCATATGAAGGGTATTGAGGTGAGTTGTGGGGTTTTAGGGTGTAATAAAATTTTATTTAAAGTAACCTGATGCTTTACCCGCACTTTTATAAAGCATATAAGCATCAAATGCAATTAAAAGATATATCATCGTAAATAATACTATTGATGCAATAAAAACAAAGTAGTTTTCATTAATCATTGAATACAAAATGAAAAATAATGGTAAAACAATCGAAACTAATTTCAAGACTAAAATTTTAATATTAAAACTTTTGAAGACATAACTATTCAAAAAATCATCCCATTGACTTCCAATAAAATGTTCTGAAATATCCATATCTAATTGAGAATAATAAAGAATCACCAAAATTATTTCCGACATGTTTATTATTAATAACTCCCATTTAATTTCAGACTGTCCGCTAATAGGAGCGTGAGCGTTATGAAAAAAACCACTAATATTCTGGGAAATTAAAAACAAACATAAAATTGATAGAATTAAAATTTTACGACAAATCGCAAATTGCAAGTTGACTTTATTTGACATAGAAATTAATTTTTAACTTATTTTATTTACTTTAATGAATATTAAAAATAATACGAGGTTAATTAATAATATGTTAACGATACAACAAAACATCATTTGGGACCAATAACTCAAATAAAGATACCATTGAAGTATTGAATACAATCAACAATACAATTAAAATTATAGACCTTACTATACTGTATTGAATGTTATTATTTTCGAATTCTAACAGTTGATTCCTCCTTGCAAAAAAGATACTAGTAAGAAAATAAGCTGTTATAGAAAAAACAATACCTAAAATTATTCCAATAAAAGAAATACCGCATGCATTTTTTATTAAATTGAAATAAAACTCATTCGGGCTTGTTTTATACAAAACATCAAACAACTTATTGATAGAACCTATACAAGCAAATTGAATAATCCCTGCCGATAAAATCATCGAAGAAATAAAGATTGATTCTGATAAATTAAATTCTAATTCTTGCTTTCTCCTATAGATTCCATATTTTTTTATAAGATTAAGAAACCCGCCTATTAATGCGAAGGTCCAAATTGCAATAAAAATGATTTTTTCTGTTTCCATTGTTTTTAGTATTTTGATTGTAATGAGATTCTCCAATAATTTAAATTTGAAACCTCGCGAGGAAGTATTCCTGGTCTTATTCCATTTGCTGTTGTTTCCCAAACAACATATCGTTTATTATTTGTAATATAAGCTTCTCCGGTATAAGGTAGATTAATTCCTAAAATCGAATGCGAATAAATTTCACTACTCAATATCGCAACGTCATAATTAAAATGTGATAAAATAGTATAAAGAAAAAGGGTTCGTGTATCACAATCACCTTTTAAATTACTCATAAATTCAATAGGTGTATTTAAGCCAAATCGAGAATATGGACAACAATCACCTTCATTGTTAGTTAAGTAAGACCTAGTAAATGGATCTGTATAAAATCTAGCATCACAAGAATTTTCAAGAACTATTGAATAAGGAATATCTTGAACGAAGCACACAATAACTTCTGCAAATTGTTTATCATTTAGATGTTTAGAATATTTTAAACTGTCCAATAAATAATAAACACTACTTAATTTAGAACTATCATTAATAAATAAATTATTTATTACATCATCATAAGCATACAAGCCTGACGGAATATTATTTTTATTATTTGTACTATTACGTAAATCAGACAACCTAATAAAATATTCACCCTCATATAAATTATCCTCATAATCATTCCAGACACGATGCTGCACAATCAAAGAGTCAAATTCAACGATTGAATCTCGTTGTGTTTCATTTTTAACCAATCTAGGTTTTGGGGTGTTTTGATTACCCCTATTTACGGATGCAATTAACGACATTAAAAAACCTATAAATAGCAAACCTACTACAACCCTAAACAACCATTTTACTATCTCAGAAAAATAAGTAATTAAGAGAAATATAAAAGCTGCAATTATAAGAATGCTTATTCCGGCCGGACCAATCGCAGCTATGAAAGCAATAAACAATAAAAGACCTATTAACCAAAAAAGTCCAGACAAACAGCCTAAAGTATCAAAAGAGCTTTTTACTTGTTTTGTATACTCCCAACTACTCCAGTAAGTATCTTTATAATTGTCATACCAATATTCAACTCTCTTATAATTTCCACTAGACTCTATTTTACCAGTAGGTGTATTAGTCTTAATCAGCCTTGGCTTGGTATCTTGATCAATTGAACTTACCGCCACCTCAAGATAAACTCTTTCAGTGTAATGTTCATCAATAAAATCTAATAGGTATCCAGTTATTTCAGCTTTTATAGTGCCAAACACTTCTTTATCTTCTTGCTGATGTAACTTTCTAATTATTTGGACATTTTTTAATCGAGGATCAAGAATTGACAATTCAAACTTTTTATCATCTCTTAAAAATTGTACAGGAAGATTAGCCGGAAGCTTATCTATTGGAAATTTATTATCGTCTGTAAACGGAAATGGGATTGAACTTGTGTTCACATTAGATATGGAAGCTTCATAGATTTCAAAATCGTAGAATTTGAAGTGATCAGAATCCGAACTTAAACCGACATTGTTTTCGCCCCTAAACTTCCCATCTAAAAACCCAAAAACATATGTTTTTCTAGGAATCTTTCTTACTTTTTGTATTTCGTAATATTCATTTCCATCTTCATCAATTAAAATGTCATGATTATCATAGCCACCTATACCTGAATTAATTATATCAACTTGCTTAGCTTCAGCCTTAACTTGAATTGGTTTAGAATCACTACCTTGTCCATTATTAAAAAATAAATAGAATAGAATTATAATTATTATAACTACTACTATTTCCATCTATTCTTGATTGTAAATTAAATTAAGAAAATCTTTTTCAGAATAATAGTTTGTAACAATTGACTTTTTTTGAG
>CALQOD010000108.1 GCA_943332105.1 Chitinophaga pinensis
AAACTCTATTTGTTCTTTTATAATCAATGATATTGTTAGCGTAATAATTAATTGCTGAATTTACACTATGGCTACCATCATAATTAGGAGTCGGAGTTAATTTTATATCTAATGGATATTTTTCATTTTCATTTTTAAATTCAATAGTAGCATCTGTAAACATATAACCCATACGAATACCAGTGTTTAAATCAATTTTATCATTTAAATGAATATCAGCACCGCATCCAATTACACCACATAAACCGAAACCTCTAAAATCCCTTTTGAAATGTTGATCGGTATAACTCAAAGTAGAGTTAGCGTAAGTAAATGTTTCCTTGTCGCTAAATAAAATTGAAAATTGTGGACCCACTTCAACGTAAATTCCCATATTATTTTTCATTTTAAATAATATCGGGAAATCGAAATATCTTAATTTGTTTTTTAGCTCAGCTAAATCTGGTTCAGCTTCCGTTCCAAAGTTCAGATTGTAATTTTGTTTTTGCTTTGCAATTAACACATTCGCATCTATACTATAGCTTTTTGTCAAAGTGTAATTAAATGAAAATCCAAAAGACTCTCCGAATGTATTAGCGTAATCAAGTTTGTAGTTACGGTTGCTTACATTCCCATTGAGAAGGTATGTATTGTTGTAGATTCCTTTTATTCCTACACGAAATTCGCCCTGTGCCTGTACCCCAAATGTTATAACAGATAAGATAGTAATTAAAATTATTTTTTTCAATGGATTTAGTTAGTTGATTATATTTGACAAATTAACTATAAAACTACTTAACATCCAAATTAACTGAGTATGAAATTATTATTAGGGAAAACGGCCTTAGTAACCGGAGCTTCTAGAGGAATAGGTCGTGGAATCGCCATTGAAATGGCAAAACAAGGGGCTAATATCGCTTTTACCTACCTGTCTTCTCCAGAAAAAGCGGCTACTTTAGAGACAGAATTAGCGGATTTAGGCATAAAAGCCAAAGGGTATCGGTCAGATGCATCTGATTTTAAAGCCGCAGAAGATCTGATTAATGCCGTGGTTACTGAATTTACAACCCTTGATATTGTTGTCAATAATGCCGGAATCACCCGCGATAATTTGTTGATGCGTATGTCGGAAGAGCAATTTGATGAGGTTATTAAAACAAATCTGAAAAGCGTTTTTAACGTGATTAAGGCTTGTCAACGTCCAATGTTGAAGCAACGCAGTGGTTCAATAATCAACATGACATCCATTGTAGGAGTGAAAGGGAACGCGGGGCAGGCGAATTATGCGGCATCAAAAGCGGGAATCATCGGATTTACAAAATCGATAGCTCAAGAATTAGGTTCACGTAATATTCGTTGCAATGCGATTGCTCCAGGCTTTATCGAAACAGAAATGACAGATGTATTAAATCAAGACACTGTTAAAATGTGGAGAGAGCAAATTCCGATGAAACGTGGCGGAACTCCAATTGACATTGCCAATGCTTGTATTTTCCTTGCGAGTGATTTGTCGACTTACATTACAGGGCAAACATTACATGTGAACGGCGGATTATTAACTATTTAAAATCATAATATGAAAAAAATAATAACTCTATTAATACTCGTGACTATCAACACATTGGTAGTTATTGGCGGACCTGGCGATAAAATATTGCCTTATCCAATTACACAAACAAAAATGGCTAACGGATTAAACGTTGTTACTGTCCCTTATGATAGTCCTGGATTAGCAGCATTTTATATTATCATGCGAGTAGGTTCACGCGATGAAATAGATGCTGGCCGTACAGGATTTGCGCATTTCTTCGAACATATGATGTTTCGCGGAACAGAAAAATATCCGAAGGAAGCTTATAGTAATGCATTAAAAGCTACTGGCGCAAGTGCGAATGCAAATACTTGGTTAGATAGAACTGTTTACCATATGACCGGTAATGCGTCGATGTTAGATAAGATGTTTGAACTAGAGGCTGATCGTTTTATGAATCTTAAATATTCAGTTCAAGATTTTAAAACAGAAGCAGGTGCTGTAAAAGGTGAATACACTAAAAATTCTGCTAGTCCGTATGAGCAGCTAGATGAGAAAACTAATGACGTTGCATTTTCAACACATACTTATAAGCACACAACAATGGGCTTTTTCAAAGATGTAGTAGATATGCCTAATCAATACGATTTTTCATTAGAGTTCTTCAAGAAATTTTACCGTCCCGAATTCGCTACGATTTTAGTTGTTGGAGATGTAACACCGGAGGCTGTTAACAAACTTGCCGAAAAATATTTCGGAGTATGGCAGCAAGGAAATTATGAGAATAAAATTCCTGTTGAACCAACACAAACAGAAACGCGATATGCGCATGTGAAAGTCCCTAATTTCCCTCCTGTAGTTTCGTTGAGTTATAAGTCGCCTGCATTTGATGATACTAAAATCGATATGCCTGCGCTTGATTTATTAAATACAATATTATTTTCCGAAAAATCAGATTTATATAATAAGCTTGTAATTAAAGAGCAAAAAGTAAGAGAAATTGGAGGCGGTGCATCAAATACGCGTGATCCTTATTTGAGTCAGATTAGCGCCTCATTAGTTGATGGAAAAGATATGCAGTATGTAAAAGATGAAATTATCAAGGCTATAGACAAAATGAAAACGCTACCAGTAGATGCTACAACCCTTGAGCAAGCAAAGATGAGAATGAAATATAGCTTTGCTATGGGAATGGATAGTCCAACAAGTATTGCCGAAGCTTTATCAGGATATATCTGGGTAACAGGCGATGCTGAATCAATCAATCGTTCTTATCAATTATATGAAAAAGTAACTCCACAGGATTTAATGAATGTGGCTAATAAATACTATGTATCTACAGGATTAACTATCGGAACTATTTCCGGTGATGATAACTGTCCAATTAAATAATACTGCAATGAAAAAAATAATCTCTATACTGTTTCTATTTATTTTAAGTCTGCAAATTAACGCAGCAGATATAGTAGAACTCAAACTACCTAAATCAGATTTAGTTGTAGTTAAACTGATGTTTAAAAATGGTTCTATATGTGATCCTGTTGGAAAAGAAGGTTTAACTTCTTTAACAGCAAGTGTGATTGCAGAAGGTGGTACTTCAAAAATGACGAGCAGCGATATTAAAGATTTGATTTATCCTTGGGCAGCTTATTATGGAGTGTCTGTCGATAAACAAGTTTCAATTTTTACGTTTGAAGTTCATAAAGACCATCTTGATAAATTTTATCAAATCATTATTGACCTGATTAAAAATCCACGATTTGCAGAAGATGATTTTGCTCGCGTGAAATCAAATCAGTTAAATTATGTTAGCGAAGTAATTCATTCTTCTTCGGATGAAGAGTACAGTAAAAAGTACTTAGAGAATTTATTATTCAGAGGCACAAATATGGCTCACCTTGTTGGTGGAACAGCTGATGGTGTCAACAGCATTACGATTACTGATATAAAATCACAATACAAAAATTTCTTTGGAAGCAACAACCTTACAATTGGTATTGCAGGAAACTATTCTGATGCTTTCTTGTCTAATTTGAAAAACGATTTAGGTGGATTATCTAAAACAGCGATGGTTGTTCCTGAAGCTGGAAAAGGAAGAAAGCCAAATGGAATTCAGGTGGAGATTGTATCGAAAGATAATGCATTAGGATCTGCAGTGTTTGCAGGATTTCCGATGGATATAACCCGTGCAAATGATGACTTTGCTGCAATGATGGTGGCTAATTCATGGTTAGGTGAACACCGCAAATCGTATTCTCGTTTATATCAGAAAATTCGTGAGCAACGTTCGATGAACTATGGTGATTATACTTATGTTGAATGGTACAATAACGGTGGTGGAAATATGCTGCCTCGTGCAGGATACCCTCGTTTGAGTAATTACTTTTCTATCTGGTTACGTCCAGTGCAAACAGCTAAAGGATTAAAAGGTCAATACCCAGAATTAAAAGATCTTGAAGTTGGACATGCACATTTTGCGTTGCGTATGGCATTACGTGAGATGAGTACTATGATTTCAAACGGAATGAGTAAAGAAGATTTCGAATTGACAAGAACATTCTTACGTTCTTATATGAAGCTTTATGCACAAACTCCAGAGCAGCAATTAGGATATTTGTTAGATAGTAAATTCTATGGACGCAAAGACTGGTTAAAAGAGGCAGATGCTTTATTAGCGAATTTAACTGTTGAGCAAGTGAATGCTGCAATGAAAAAATACTGGCAGACCAATAATATGTTCATTGCAATTGTAACAGATAAATCGGAAGCTATTCCTTTAGCAAGAAGCTTAAGAGATAATTTAGTTTCTCCAATGAGCTATAGCAATACACTGAAAGGAGTAATGACTAATGAAATTTTAACGGAGGATAAAGAAGTAGAAAAGTTTCTGATGAAAGTTACTTCAGTTGAAATTATTGATGACGCTACAACCTTCAAGAAATAATAATTTAAAGTAATTGATGCAGGCGATCAGATTGGTCGCCTGTATTTATTTATAGAATGACAAAACGAGTTGCGATAATAGGAGGAGGGGCAGCAGGATTTTTTTCTGCCATCTGCATGGCGGAAAAAAATCCGCATCTCGATATATCCATATTTGAAAAGTCGAACACCGTTTTAGGTAAAGTAAAAATTTCGGGAGGTGGGCGTTGTAATGTTACGCATCATTGTTTTGATCCGAAAGAACTCATTCGTTTTTATCCAAGAGGAGGGAAACAATTACTCGGTCCATTTCACACCTTCGGACCAACACAGACCATTGAGTGGTTTAAGAAATATGATGTAAAACTCAAAGACGAAGAAGATGGAAGAATGTTTCCTACTACTGACAATTCAGCTACCATCATAAATTGTTTTTTAGATGCAGTTGATCGTTATGGTATCAAAGTAAAAACACAATCAGGTATTGAGAAATTAACTCCTATTGAAAATGGAAATAAAGGATGGCGAGTTAGCTTTCAACATGGAGGCACTTCCGATTATGATGCTATCGTTTTAGCGACAGGCAGCAGTTCACATTTTTGGAATATGCTGAAAGAACTATCGATTGATATTATTTCTCCTGTTCCTTCCTTATTTACGTTTAACTGCAAAGATGCCCGCTTGAAGAATTTAGCAGGTGTTGCCTTCAAACAGGTTAAAGTAAAAATTCAAGGGACAAAATTAGAGACTGAAGGACCATTGCTAATTACACATTGGGGATTAAGCGGACCAGGAATATTAAAGTTATCCTCATACGGTGCTACGCATTTAGCTGAGCTGGTTTATAATTTTAAAATCACTGTCAATTTTTTACCAAGCTTAAAAGAGGAAGAGGTATTTAAAATTCTCAATGACTTCAAAAATAACAACAGTAAAAAACAGCTAATAACGGGATCCTGCTTTTCGGAGATCCCTAAACGTTATTGGCAACAGTTAATCGAGCTCTTACAACTCGAAACTAAAAACTGGGCGGATGCCTCCAAACAAGAAATTCGCAAGTTAACACTATCGCTAAGTGCTGCAGAGTTTAGCATCAATGGCAAGAGTACCAACAAAGATGAATTTGTTACTGCAGGCGGCATCGATTTAAAAGAAATTGATTTCAAGTCGATGAAGATTAAGAAATATGAGCATTTATTTGCAGCAGGAGAAGTAATGAATATTGATGCGCTTACAGGTGGATTTAATTTTCAAAATGCATGGACATCAGGTTATATTGCTGCCAATGCAGTTAATGAATCATTAGAAGGGTAAAAAAATTACTTTTGCAGTAAATGGAAGAAAACAACAATTCAATTCTTGAGAAGTTAAAAGAGAAAGATCTTATTCCTTCTGCATTGCTGTTTTTGTTTGTGCTGATTCCTTTCTTACCAAGATTTGGCGCTTTGGATGCGATGGGATTTCATTGGATGTGCTTCGCGATTTTAAATGTGATAACTTCCTTTTATCTGATCAATAAAAATCAGCTTGTTCAATTTCCAATTTCATTTAAACCTTTATTGTTTTATTTTTTGTGGATATCGATATCGATTATCTCTTGCCTTTTTGCATATAACAAAATTGAAAGTATTGTTGTGCTTTCACGAATATTGATTGTATTGGCAGGTATTTACAATCTGATTTGTCTACTTAAAAACAAGCATGAATTACTGGATATTTTACTGAAGTTGTTATTAGTTGCGTTGGTAGTGGAATCGGTGTATACCATCTGGATGCTATATTATAACTTCACGCGTTACAATGCTATAGATGATATTATTTACTTTATAAAATTCTTTGCTGGCAATAAAAATATACTTGCTGCTTCTATAGCTGTTAAAATTCCGATTGCATTTTACTACTTACATCAATCGAAAAGTAAAAAAGAAATTGCAAGCTATACCAGTATTTTATTTTTAGGTATCTCGGCTATTATTATTTTAAATGCCAGAGCTACCTACGTTTCTGTTTTCTTACAGTCGGTAATGTTTATTGGATATGAAGTTTTATGTTGGATAAAGAATGGAAAAGAAAAGTCATACTTACAAAAAGCAATCACTTATATGGTTGTTTTTTTTATTGCATTTTTTTTATGGCAGGTCGTTTTTTCTCAGATAGAGAAATCAAAAAAGACAGTTTCCTACGGCGACATCAACAAACGAATTGCATCCATTGAATTTACTCAATCGGGGAGTAGCAGTCGGTTTGTTTATTGGAACGAAGCCTATGACTTTATCAAGAAAAATCCTGTGATAGGAGGAGGCTTAGGCAACTGGAAAATAAATGCAATTAACTACGAGCAGAATTACAGAACTAGTTTTGTTTGCTCTAAACATGTGCATAATGACTTTCTGGAAGTGGCTGCTGATAGCGGAATATTCAGTTCACTTTTTTTTACTTTGTTTTTTATTGCGTTAGGATTGCTACTATTAAAATCGAGTTTACAATTCAAACAAGAAAATAGCATGTTGGCATTTATGCTCTTCTTGATGTTGATGGCATTTATTATCGATAGCTTTTTAAACTTCCCTTCTGAACGTCCGATAATGCAAAGCTTGCTAATAGTTATTATTGCTATAGCAACTATTTATTTTTCAGGAAAGGAAATCAAAAGTATTTCAATCAACAATCCTTTATCATTAGGATTATTAATTTCCATTTGCTTTAGCATGTACATTAGCATTAACGCTTACTATTCGATGTGCTTACAAGCGAAAGTAAGAGCGAAAACAGCGAAGATATTGGAGGTAAAAAGCTTTCCTGCCATTCCTAATATTACTGAATACGTAATGCCGATCAACGGAGTACAAGCAAATTATTTTTATACGAAGAAAGATTACAAGAAAGCGGAATATTATCTTTCAATGAAAGGATACACCAATCCGTATTACTATTATACGGAATATGTTAAGAGCAGAATACTATTCGCGCAGCGAGATACAATGAATGCGATTAAATATGCAAGCATTGCATTCCAAAATCGTCCTGCCGACTTAAACATGTTTAATAACCTGGCATATTTTTATCAAACCAAAAAGGACACGGCCAACATTAGTAAGTCGTACGCGATAATGAACGCCTGCATTAAAAACCCGAAGGCTGCCGATAGTTATGCTTCCTATTATCTGAAAGCAAGCAACGACACGGACTATGTTAAGCAGTTTTTAGCAACAAAGATTCAGGAATTCCCGAACGATACTATTTTGAAAAAGACGCTTAAGAAATTACAATAAGCTATTTTGAAATCATCAATTTACCTCTTGATGAAGTTTTGTTA
>CALQOD010000109.1 GCA_943332105.1 Chitinophaga pinensis
CATCAGATTCAACACCTGAAGCTACGAAAGTTAATTTCCAACCATTCTTAATCATTTCATTGATTTTGGCTCCAATAATTGCATCATTAGATGCGATGTTTCCGAATTGAATTCCAACCATTGAATAGAAGTTCAATAATTTAGTTTCTTTCATATTGTCACCTACATCTTTCAAGTCGCTACGTTTAACTTTACCAGCGTTTGATTTGTCACCTTCACGCTCAGTAGTTAAAGCTTCGATGTCAACAGTGCCTTGGTTTTCGATAATTCTTGAACGACCAATACCACCTGGTACAATTGATTCAATGATAGTGATTACTTTGAATTCTTGTGCAAATCCGATTGTTGACATGCATAGGAATAATGCTCCTAAGATTAATGATTTTTTCATTTGTTTTTGTTTTGTTTTTCTGTATTCGTTATGTTCTTAAATTAATTTCTTACAATCTTTACTATCGCAGTCTGTTGATTCATGTCTGTGATTTGTACAGAGTATACGCCGCTGTTAAGTTTTCTCAAGTCAATAGGTAATCCAGTTTTTGTTGAGTAAGTCTCAAATGACATTACTAAGTTTCCTAATATATCATATACTTTAACATTTGCTGTCCCTTCATATGACGTGTTGATTCTTACTAAACCACTTGAAGGGTTTGGATATGCAGTTACAATACTGTTTTTAGCTACTTGATTGATGCCAACCGCACTTCCAGCGTATTTGTAAATACCATCTGTTAAAGGATCAGCAGAAAAGCCACCAGCCCATCCTGTTGTTGGGTTTACCCATGCCATAGATGTATAACCGTCAGCTGTTCCTAAACCATTTGTATCTGCTAAAATCCAATTTGATCCATCATTAGGGCTATAAGAACTTCCTCTTCCTGTACTGCTTGCAGCACAGCTGTATAATACTGAAGTTCCTGGTACATAAGCTAAATCACTATAAAATGCAGGACCTACAGGAGTAACTAATGCCCACGTTAACCCACCATCTATAGTTCTGTATAATGTGCTAACCCCCGCTGTGGTTGATTTAGTACAAACTCCATTTAATGTATCTCTAAATGCTAATGAATTTACTGTATTAACATTAGAAACTACTGAACGAGCTATCCAGTTTACACCACCATTATATGAAATATAAACACGGCCTTTATTGGTCCCAAACCAGATTTTGTTTCCTAAAACAGTATAATCATTAACAATACCATATTCTCCGGCAACTGGAGCTGCAATGTTTGCTTGCGGAACACGTGCCCAACTTGAGCCACCATCCGTTGTGTTATAAATTTCAAAATATCCTCCAATAGGGTCTCCCATCGTCCATCCATTTAAAGAATCAGTAAAGTAAATTACATCAGGGAATGACGCAGGGTCATTGAAAATATTTCCTACTCCTAATTGATTCCATGTTCCACCCATATCAGTTGTTTTGAAAACACCTCCACCGCCTAATGTATTGTTATACATTGCAGCATAACAAGTATTTTGGCTGGTAGCTGAAATACTTGCAAATCGGAAATTAGTATCAGCAGTTACTAATCCTGCTGTCCATATATTTCCTCCATCATAGGTCATAGAGTATTCTTGACTGCTAATCCCAGAGCCATCACCTACAGCAGCGCAGTTCCATACAACATTACCATCTACCGCATCGATATCAAATGGGTATGATGAAGTGTAATTGTAGCCAACGTTTTGCATTGTCCAAGGACTTTGAGCAAGCATTGTAAATTGAGTCGCAATTATAGCAACCAATGTAAAGTAAAGTTTTTTCATAAAGAATAGGTTTTTATTTCAAAATCAAAAATAATAAAAAACTTCAAGAAAATCGAAATCGATTTTAAAAAAAAACATCAGTTCAAATAGGTTAACTACTTAGGTGCTGCTTTAATTTCGAACTATTTAGAGGTTTTGATATAAAAGTGACCACAGATTTAAATTGGATTGACCGTTCAATATCAGTAGGATCGAGTGATGAGCTTAAAATAAAAATTTTTGTATTTAGAAGGATAATATTCTCTTCTTGCATTTTTTCTAGCAATTCAAATCCAGACATTTCAGGCATATTGATATCTAGTAAAATTACATCAGGGGTGTTTTCAATTTCTGTTTCAGAACACGATTTTAAAAAATCATATGCTTTTTCAGGGTTTGTATATTCAGTAACTGAACATTCTGAACCATAAAGCTCACTAATCACACTTCTATTTAGGAAGTTATTGATTTTGTCATCATCAATCAACAGGATTTTTAACATATTTAAGTTCGTTTAGTTCAATTGTAAATGTTGTGCCTTCTCCAATAGCACTTTCGATTTTTATATCCCCACCTAGCGACTCTATTTGTTCTTTAATCAAGTGTAGGCCAACTCCAGTTCCCTCTGCAACATCTTTATTGAATCGCGTATATAGTCCGAATACTTTGTCTTTATGTTTTGTTAAGTCAATCCCAATTCCGTTATCGCTAAATTTAATTGTAATAATACCATCATTAATGCTTGCATAAATAGCAATAATACATTTTTTATTCTTGTCTCGATATTTAATTGAATTTGACATTAAATTGTAAAATATGCTATGGATAAAAGAATGAATAGAATTGATTTTATCGATTCTATCAAAATTTAAATTTATTGATGTGTCCGAATCCTCGATTTCATTTTTTAAATCAGATTTTACTTGATCAATGATATTTAGAAGTGAAATTTCTTCAAACGATTGATTCAGTTCTTCTTTTATTGCTAAAATAGAATTCAAATCTTTTAATATCTCATCTATTCTTTCCGATGATTCTTTAATATGTTGAATAATCATATTGTTTTTTTCATGCCCCGTATCTTGAAAAAAGCTTGATAGTCCAACAAGGTTAGCTATTGGCGCCCTAAGATTATGCGAAACAATATAGGAGTACTGCATTAATTGGGAATAGTTTTTTTGCAACTTTGTATTCGCCAAACGCAATTCTTCTTCACTGTGTTTTGCCGCAAGTTCCGATTCCTTTATAGAAGTAATGTCCAACCCATAACCCAACATCATTTCCAATTCTTTTTTATCGTTATAAACTGGATAGTATTTTCTTAAAATATATACGTTTTTACCATCTTTTTGAATATGTATATCCTCGAAAGACCTAGATATCCCACTAATAGCTACATCACTAAAAATGTTTTTTCTTCGGTCAGCAAAATCAGATTTGATATTTTTTAAATCAGCATAATCATAGTCGTTTTTCCCTATTAGCCATTCTCTGGTTTCTTGATTAGAAATCGCCTGTGGATTAATAAATAAATAATTGTGGTCCTTGTCAAGAACTGCAATGTCTGTTGGAAGATTATTGAGAATTTTTTGATAGAAGTTTTTTAAAGAAATCAATTCTTCTTTATCCTTTGCATTTTCTGTTATTTCTTTTAGCTGTATGCAAACACCAATTGAATTACCCGTTGATTTGTCGATAACAGGAAAAAAGGTCGCATTGAAATGTCGCCAATCTTTTTTTTCATCTGTTAGTCTAAAATCTTTTTTAATAATTGTATTTTTATTTAAAACATTTGTTGAGCTATCGATAAACGAATCTTTAATTTCACTTGGTATTAATTGTAATATACTCATCCAGTTTTTAACCTTTGTTATACCAAATTCTTTAAGAATTTTTACAGAATGATTATTAAAATAAAGTAATTCGAGATTTTTATTTACAAGTAAAATCACATCGTCAGAACTATTTAAAATTGAATTTAAATCTCCTGTTTTTTGATTAAGCTTATCAGCGATTCTTTCTTGATGCGTAATATTTGTTCCGTAAATATTTACATCATTTTTTTCTTTGTTTGGCGAAAAGTTTAAATAGTAATATTGCTTGTTTACCTTTAATTTTAAGTCTCGTGGATTGTTATCAAATATGCAGGCTTTAATAATAGCACGAACATCTAGGTTAAATAAAAAATTATTTTTAACTCCAATCTTCTGACAAAAATCAATTCCAGATTTATTTGCAAATGTGATTTTGCCAATCCCATTGACTCGGACTATCGGACTTGGATTTTCTATTGGGAATCTTGCAAAGGATTCTCTTTCTTCTATTGTTTTTATTTTTTCAGTAACATCTAAAATGTATACAACAATACAGTTATCGTCCTTGTAATTCAATTTGCAATCAATAAACAACTCCCAATTTCTTGTTCGAAAACGATATGAAAATATTATTTCTTTTTTTTCAGCAATTACTTCATCTAATTTTGATTTAAATTTCTTCGCTATTGAAAAGTCTAGTAAATCCAGTAGTGTTAAGCTTTCCGCTATTCCAAATTTTTGTAGAATCCCTTCAGGTCCATCGCTTAATATTTTAATTATTCGGCTACTTGGGTCAATTTCAAATAGACTACCTTTTAAGTATTTCAAATAAAGATTAAAACACTTTTGATTAGCAGCTAACGCCATATCAACTTCAGAAACATATTTTTCTAAATAACATAAAAAGGCACTGCTGCTTAATGACTGAAGTGGCTGTATGGATAAGCTATAAAAGGTTTGAGTTGGATTAGTTCCAAAAGATCCTAAATCTTTTTTTAATACTAAGTTTTTGAAGGCCTTTAAATTGGAATCATCAGTGATAGGGAAAATTTCAGGTAGGCCAGATAGGAGCTGTTGCAATTTTAAATTGCTAATTAAAGACTTTTGATCATCTGCTAAAATAGCAAGAATGTTATCTTTAAGATCAATTATTTTTCCTTCTGCGTCTATTATAAAGTTCACTGTCTTGATTTACCAACCCTAAAAATAATCTTTATTGTTGATGGAATGCAAGTTTTTGAATAAATAATCTACCAACCATCATAATTCTTTGTTTAGCAAGTTTCACCAAATTATCAATAAATCATTAAGAAAAATCGTTATTTTTAAACCCCTTTACAATCCTAAATAAATGAAAAAGTTACCTAAGTATTTATTGATGTTGGCTATATTATGTACAACATCTAATGGCTTATTTGCCCAGCAATGGGGTGATTATACGCTCTATGCATTGCAAAACCAATATAGCGCTAACTTGTTAGATACCAATGGTAATCTAGTAAAAACATGGACATTTCCTACTACAGCTAAAACAGGATATTCAACGTACATGTTGCCAGGTGGAACCTTGTTAAGAACAGTTGCTCGTGCAGGTAATTCCTTTCAAGGAGGACCTATTTGTGGCGAGGTTCAGAAAGTAGATTGGAATGGAAATGTAGTTTGGGATTATATCTATTCTACATCTAGCTATTGTTCACACCATGATGTTTGTGCTATGCCAAACGGCAATGTTTTGCTAATTGCTTACGAACGTAAAACAGCTACTGAGGCCTCAGCAGCTGGATGCACTCAAAGTATTGAAATATGGCCTGATAAGATTGTTGAAATACAACCAACAGGTGCGAACACGGGTACTGTCGTTTGGGAATGGCGTGCTTGGGATCATCTAGTGCAAAATGTGAACCCATCAAAGACGAATTATTATTCTTCTATTGTAGATCATCCTGAATTGTTAAACATTAACTATAACACTCAAAAGGATTGGATGCATATGAATGGAGTTGATTACAATCCTATTCTAGATCAAATCGCATTTTCTTCGCATAATTTAAATGAGTTGTATATCATCGATCATAGCACGACCACTGCTCAAGCTGCATCACATAGTGGCGGAAATTCAGGCAAGGGTGGGGATATACTTTACCGTTGGGGTCATCCTGTAAATTATAACGCAACAGGTGCTTCTATCTTAAATGTAGTGCATGATGCTCATTGGATTCCTGAAGATGTTCCAAATCAGGGTAGATTAGTTGGATTTAATAATCGGGGAGTGTCAAATAATCAGAGCTCGGTTGATCAGATTGATGTTCCTCGAATTGGTTATAATTATTCTCATACTCTGGGTTCAGCCTATTTGCCTGCAACTTATACAAGTCGGTTAGCCTGTAATGGCTATAGTTCAAACATGGGTAATTCGTACCAATTGCCAAATGGAAATCAATTAGTTTGTGTTGCAACAACTGGGTTGATTTATGAAGTTAATCCTGCAGGGACAACCATTTGGTCAAAACAATTGAGCGGATCGTGTCCTCAATCATTTAGATACGATACTTGTTATGCAAATAATATTGCTCCCCCAATTCCGGTTATTTCATCGGTAGGAGTTAATGTTCTTACAGCTCCTTTAGCAGATACTTATCAATGGTACCTTAATGGCGATTTGTTGCCAGGCGAAACTAATCAAGCAATTAACTGCACGCAAAATGGAATTTATTTAGTGCGAATAACGCAATCGCCTAGCTGTTCTTTTAGTTATTCTGTAGGTTATAATTTAAGTCTTACAGGAATAAGTAACAGTGATAATGATATCAAGGGTGTATCCTTCTTTCCTAATCCGGCAACAGCTTTAATTAAAGTTGGTGGTCTTGAAAAAGTAAATGATAATTACACTGTAAATTTGCTTAATCTTGAAGGTAGACTACTATTCACCGCTATCAATATTCAGGAAATCCCAACTGTTAATTTATCTAATGGATGCTATTTAATTTCTTTAACAACGGATGCTGGTCAATCAGTTAATCAAAGAATAATTATTGCAAATTAATTTATCTATGAAAAAAATTATAATACCAATACTCATTCTTATATCTTCAATTGCAAATGCAAAGGTGGTTCACTTTGTGGTTGATATGTCGCAACAAATAGTAAATGTTACAGGTGTACATATTGTAGGCGACTTCCAAACAATAGCTGGCTATTCAGGAGGCGATTGGAATTCAGCAACAACAACAATGACGCAGATTGCATCCGATACAAGTATGTATGAAGTTTATGTTGACATACCTGCTTTCGCAAAGTATGAATACAAATTTGTGAATGGAGATCAGTTTTATGAAGCAGAATTTGTTCCCGTTGAATCACGTGTAGGATATAATTTTAATGATAACCGATGGATCTATGTCGACTCATTAAGTAATGATACCTCATTTGTTGGAGCACTTCTGTTCGCAGGTAATGCTCCCGCAAATAAATTCTTAATAAGATATTTAGTCGATCTTTCTTTGGAGCCTATTGTGAATACTAAAGGTGTACATTTAATTGCCGATTATCAGGCATTCAATCCGCTAACAAATATTCTCTACAGTTTTGGAGCTAACGTTTATGAATTGATTAATTATGTTGACGGAGGTTCGTATCAATACAAGTATGTTAACGGGAATACATTGTCAGATGTTGAGTCAGTGCCCTTTACTTGTTCTAGTCCGCTAGGCTATAGAGGAATTACTACTACAACCGATATTGTTTTACCTGTTGATTGCTTTGGTGGTTGTGCTGCATGTAGTGCATCAGGACTAACAGAAAATTCGCATGCAACATTTAATTTGTTTCCTAATCCTGTAACTGATGTTTTAGCAGTTC
>CALQOD010000110.1 GCA_943332105.1 Chitinophaga pinensis
CAACCGTTTCCATTTACTTCAAGCAATTTGCCAATCATTAAAATTAATACCATGGGGCAAGCTATTGAAGATGAGCCCAAGATACTAGCTAACATGCAGATTATTGATAACGGTACGGGTATACGAAATTATATTACCGATACGATTTATGCATACGAAGGAAACATAGGAGTTGAAGTACGAGGGTCTTCTTCCCAGATGTTTCCTAAAAAATCGCTGGGATTTGAAACATGGGATTCATTAGGTAATGAAATAGATACTTCCATATTAGGATTTCCTGCTGAAAGCGACTGGATTCTAAATGCGAATTATACTGATAAATCCTTTTTGAGAAATGTAATGTCTTATCATTTGTTTAATCAGATGGGACGCTATGCATCCAGAACTAAATATGTTGAAGTGTTTATAAATAATGTATTTGCTGGTGTTTATATTCTGATGGAAAAAATTAAACGCGACAATAACCGTGTAGCTATTAATAAACTTACTCCCCTTGATACCAGCGTTGTGGATATAACGGGTGGGTATATCCTAAAAGTAGATAAAGCAACGGGCAGTAGTGGTGCCGGTGGATTTAGTTCGGCTTTTCCTCCTGTCAATAATGGCGACATACCTTTTATACTTTATGACTACCCCGATGAAGTAGAAATCACAGCGCAACAATCTAATTACATTCAAGCATTTGTTGATAGCTTTGAACAAGCATTACATGGACCACAGTTTACGGATCCGATTAATGGATATTACAAATACATCAACGATAGTACATTCATCGATTTCTTTTTGATTAATGAATTATCAAAGAATGTCGATGGCTATCGTATCAGCTCTTATTTGTACAAAGAGAAAATCACCAAAGGAAACAGATTAAATGCTGGCCCTGTATGGGATTATGATATTGGATATGGCAACGCCGATTATTGTGGTGGACAATATCAAACAGGATGGAGCTACACCTATAATTGCAGCACCTCTGGTTTTCAGGTACCGTTCTGGTGGGCACGCTTACTAAATGATCCGATTTACAGAAACAAAGTTAAATGTCGCTATACGCAATTGAGAAATACAATCTTCAGTACTGCGTATATTAATAGTTACATCGATTCCATTGCTTTGTATTTGCAGGAAGGTCAGGATAGAAATTTTCAACAATGGCCTATTTTAGGAACTTATGTTTGGCCGAACCCCTCTCCTATTCCTACCACCTATGCAGGAGAAATTACTAAACTAAAAAACTGGATTTCTACGCGATTATTCTGGCTCGATTTAAATATGCCAGGAACATGTAGCACAACAGGACTAGAAGCTATTTCTAACAACAACATTATTCAGGTATATCCGAATCCTGCGAGTGATTTTATAACTGTAAAATCAGAAGGAGACCCAATTGAAGAATATCTGTTGTACACCATTAACGGACAATTAATACATAAGGGTCTTGGTAATTTCAATGATGAATTTACAATTCCACTAACTAACATTTCTTCAGGAATTTATTTCTTACATACACGCACAAGTTCACAATTATCGGTAAGTCGTTTTGTTGTTGAATAATTTCATTCAACCAATGTCTAAAGTATGACTTCGAATAATTAATTTCGTTGCTGTTATTTTACATCTTCAACTCAACGATTATTATGCGAATTTTATTATTAGGATCTGGCGGACGCGAACATGCCTTTGCAAGTTCATTAAGCGCTAGTGCACATTGCTCTCAACTCTTTATTGCTCCAGGTAATGCTGGAACTGCTTCTTGCGGAAAAAACTTATCCGTAGGTGTAAATGATTTTGAAGGAATAAAAAACATCGTTTTATCAGAGCATATTAATTTAGTTGTTGTTGGTCCTGAAGACCCTTTAGTAAATGGCATCGTTGATTTTTTTCAAGCTGATGAACAACTAAAAAATATTCCTGTAATTGGTCCTTCAAAAATGGGAGCACAATTAGAAGGAAGTAAAGATTTCAGTAAAGAATTTATGCAACGCCATGGTGTTCCTACCGCGGATTATAAAAGTTTTACCTATTCGAAATTAGAAGAGGGTTATCAGTTTTTAGAAACATTAAATCCGCCTTACGTTTTAAAAGCAGATGGCTTAGCTGCTGGCAAAGGGGTTTTAATTATTGATGATTTGAACGAAGCCAAACAAGAATTAAAATCGATGTTAGGCGATGGAAAATTTGGAAAGGCAGGAGAGAAAGTGGTGATTGAAGAATTTTTAAAAGGCATTGAGCTTTCTGTTTTTGTTTTAACAGATGGTAAAAACTACAAACTACTTCCTTCAGCAAAAGATTATAAACGCATTGGCGAAGGAGATACAGGATTAAACACCGGAGGCATGGGCGCAGTATCTCCTGTTCCTTTTGCAGATGCTGCTTTCTTAGAGAAAGTAGAAAACAAAATTGTTAAACCTACTATAGCAGGATTAGTAAAAGATCAGATCGATTATAAAGGTTTTATTTTTATCGGCTTGATGAATGTGGGCGGAGAACCTTTCGTGATTGAATACAATTGCCGTATGGGTGACCCTGAAACGGAAGCTGTTTTACCTCGTATTCAGAATGATTTTGCTGAGCTGATGATGGCAACAGGTAAACAACAATTAGATACTATTGATTTACAAATCGACTCCCGCTTTGCAACAACCGTAGTGATGGTTTCTGGTGGATATCCTGGTAATTATGAAAAAGGATATGAAGTAAAAGGACTAGACAAACCCACCGAAAGCATCGTGTTTCATTCAGGAACTTCTCTTACTAACGGTCAGGTAGTAACTAACGGAGGAAGAGTATTTGCTGTGACTTCTTTAGATGATACGTTACAAGGCGCATTAGATAAATCCTATCAGACAGCGCATCAAATAAATTTCGATTACGCCTATTACCGCAAGGATATTGGAAAAGATTTAATGTAACATGCTTCAGAAAACGCGAGCTGTTGTTTTAAAAACCATCGACTATGCCGAGGCTAGTTTAATTGTAAAAACTTATACTGCTGAGTTCGGATTACAATCGTTTTTAGTCAATGGCGTTCGCAAAAATAAATCGAAGCATACACCAGGAATTTTTCAACCGCTATCGTTAATAGAAGTCGTAGCTTTCTTTAAAAAACCCGGCGGACTACATCGTGCATCAGAAGTCAATGCTGCTCCTGCTTTAAAAAATATTCCTTACGACATTATCAAAACCACCATGGCTTTCTTTTTAAGTGAAGTCATTTATAAATCGATTAAAGAAGAAGAAATCAATCCTGAATTATTTTCATTCATTGATAACAGCATTCAAATTTTAGATATCATCGATGAATCTGCAAGTCGTTTTCATTATTGTTTTTTAATTCAGCTCACCCGCTACTTAGGATTTTATCCTCATGGCAAATACGATGAACAATCGTGCTGGTTCGATTTACAAGAGGGCGTTTACCAGGAATCACGTCCGAACCATCCTTACTTTTTAGAACCTGCGTTGAGCAAACTTTTTTCTGAACTCTCTTCACTTTCAATTGAAGAAATCAAAGAAGTTTCGATGACTGCTTTACAACGCAAACAAATATTACAAGGCATCATTACCTATTACGAATTACATCACACGCACGGCGGAAAAATTAAATCGCATGAGGTGTTGATGGAAATCTTGAGTTAATTTGATGATTTGGCGATGAGCTGATTTGAAAATTTGAAAAGGAAATGTCGCTTCGGTCCCTGAGGCGCTCGTCGGGATTATTCGCAAAGCGGTCCCTGAGGCTCTCGAAGGGTCGCTATATTTGAAGAATTGTATTTATCATTGAAAAGCTTCGCCCTTCGAGAGCCTCAGGGACCGAAGTGCATGTACAAATTTGATTAGCTAAGAACAACTAGATACAAGTCCGATTCAATAACAATCTTTTAGATTTTTATGTTTAATTCTAATTGACCGCCAAAACCAAGTTCAATAATTTTTTGAAGGGTTGAGATTCGAGCTTCTTTTAAGTTGTTCTCTATTTTAGAAATATACGATTTAGTAGTTCCAACTTTTTCGGCAAGTTGTTCTTGTGTCATACCCATTTCTATTCGAGTGTCATGAATTAGTGCGCCAATTTTAAATGCATCGAATCCAGCTTCTAGCTCGTCTCGTTTTTTTGTTCCACGCTTACCGTAATTTTTTTCTTTGAAATCTTCGAGCGTAGTTATATTTTTATTTTTCGTTTTCATATTCTGCTTTTATTTTAAGTGCTGTTTCAATTTCTTTTTTTGGAGTTTTTTGAGATTTCTTTTGAAAGCCATTTATAATTACAACTAATTTCCCGTCATCAAAAAAACAGAATATCCTAAAAATATCACTTCCCGATTGAACACGAATCTCATAAAGTCCATCTGTGTTTTCAATATGTTTTAGATAAGTTTCAGGAACTCTTTGTAATTCTTCTACTAACTCGATTGTCCAAATAATTTTTGCTTTTACTTTCTCACGCTGTTTGCCGAAGAAATCTTGAAAGTAGTTCTTGTAGAATACAACTGTTCTATATTTCTGATTTTTGCCCACAATGCAAAGATAACAAAGTTTCCCTAAAGTGCAACTATTAAATATCAAATATTAGGGTTGATTATTAAAACTGTGAGCATTATTTGGAAAAGTCGGTCAGTTCCATTTGAATTTTGGACCTCTCTAAATCTCTCCAAAGGAGAGACTTTTAGTGATTACTGCTCCTCTCCTTTGGAGAGGCTGGGAGAGATCAATAGCAATGAAATATTTTAATTGTATTTATTATTTATGCTCATATAATAAATATAACCTACGAGAAACAAATCCCTATTTTCCGATTAAAAAAACTTAAACGACAGTAAACGTTTAATAACCGAATAATAAATTTCTACAATGTAATTTTACAGCGGTCCCGAGGTTTACTCGAGATAAAGCAGGGTTAGGTGGCCCCTGTTTTTTTCCTGTTTTTTGAGAAATTCCTCTTGAATAATTAACCTCAAGCATCAAATAGAAAGAAAACTTATTGCTTTGTATTTCATTAAGCCGTAAATTTGAAACTCAAATTAAAATTCTATCGAAAAGAAAAATTGTAATTAAACATAATTAGCGTTTGCTAAGCCCAGTTATTGAAAGGTCGAAAAAATCAAGTGAAACGGGAAGCTTAAGTAAGACGCTCACGCATAGGCGTGGGCTTTACTTTACTTCGTTTCACGGGAATTCGACCTCCTCAATGACAAGTTTGGTGATTGTCCCACGCTGATTTTTTATACCAAACGCTGAGCGGGGTGAAACAGCCTGAAAAAAATTTATTATGAAAAAAAATCTATTATCAATGATGGTAGCGTGCTCCATTTTATCGAACGCCTTTGGACAAAATTCATTACAAAAACTAAGCGATTTATCTTATGGACAAAATTCTATCCACCTAGCCAAATCTGAAATTAATCCAAATACTATGTCCACAATAAATAATGTTTCTGTTGGATATTTAACTCAATCTTCTATTGCATTTAATGATACATCCATATGGCATTACATAGCATTAACTAAATCCAATTCGATTGGTAATTTTTACCTTGATGGGAATTTAATTTATTCTGGTAACTTTTTATCAAATCCGTATATTTGGAACAGTCTACTTTTTGGTGCTACACAAGCATGTGTTTCTTGTCAACCTGTTCCAGATTTTAATGGTAAAATTGATGAAGTGCGTATTTCAAATATTGCACGAAGTAATACATCTATTTTAAATTACTACCAAAGTAATTCTGCATTTACAGCAGATATTAATACCTTAGGTTTATTTAATATGGATAATATTTCAGGTACTTCACTTTCAAATGTTGTAGGTGGAACAGCTTCAGTATATGGAGCACCCGCTTTAACAAATGGAAAATTTGGACAATGTGTTCAATTTGATGGAAATGATGATTATATAAGATGGTCCCAATCATTGCCTATAAATAATTTAACTGTTGAATTTTGGTTCAAATCAGGTGATTTATCAGGAACTATGCTAATGCTTGAATATGCATATAATACTGGTATTTATATTAGCGGAACTACAAATCCTCATTCGATAAAATCTGATGGGCCTACAGCTTTCTGTGCTGGTGATTATGTAAATCTTACAAGCGATGTGGTAAGTGGTACTTATCAATGGAAGAAAAACGGAGTGAACATCACTACCAACGGAACTTCTCGCACTTACAAAGCAACAGCTGCTGCTTCATACACATGTGTTGCAACCGTAAATGGTAATGCTATAACAAGCAATGCTATCTCAGTTACAACTAAAACAAATGCAGCAGCGACTATTACTTCTAGCGGAGCAACATCTTTTTGTAGTGGAGATAGTGTAACACTTAACTGCACTAACTTAGGAAGTAATTACAGCGTACAATGGTATCGTACAAATATCTCTATGGAGAATGCAACTAATTATTCAATCGTAGTTAAACAACCTGGTACTTATAAAGTAGTTACTAAAAATTTAACTACTGGTTGTTCTCGCATTAGCGGAAGCGCAATTACTACTTCTGTTAATTGTCGTATTGCAGGAGATATCACTTCAGGAACAACAGCAGAAGAAACAACTACTAACGAAGCACGATTAATAGATAATGAACTTTCCCAGGGAGTACATATTTATCCTAATCCAAACAACGGCTCGTTCAACTTCACCTACGATGGAGAAGAAACAGGTGATGGTATTTTGCAAGTCATCAATACGATGGGTCAATCGATTTACAACTCTGCAGTAACTGTTCAAGAAGGTGGTTATAATCAAGAAATTCAATTAGGCGATAACTACACAAAAGGATTTTACATTGTGCGTTTATTGATTAATGGTGGGTATAATGATAGTAGGGTGTTGGTGAGATAGACCTCTCCCAGCCTCTCCAAAGGAGAGGAGTAATTTAGAATAAAAGTCTCTCCTTCGGAGAGATTTAGAGAGGTTTAAAATTGATGGTGAGATAGACCTCCATTCAAATTGTTTAAAAAGCATCGGATAGTTCCGATGCTTTTTTATTTATCAATGTTTTTTTGATTTAAGTCCATGATTTCATCAAACATAATATTCTTCATTAATCTTATTATTACTTTATGTTCTTTCTTTTGTCTTGACACAAAATGAAAGAACCAAAGAAAAAGTGGGTGTAGTGAGCAAGCTACTA
>CALQOD010000111.1 GCA_943332105.1 Chitinophaga pinensis
ATGGCACACGATGATAGCATTAAAAATAAAATTGATTTCTTTAACATAGTTTTGGTTTTATGAATAGACTTAGTAGTCATATTGTATTTTTACTTGCGACAATTACTGATTAAAATTTCTTAGAGCGTCAATTTTAGCTTTTGGATAGGAGTATCGCTTATCAAACAGGAATTGCTTGTCGCTTAATGTCAGAAGAAAAGCAATAATATCTACTTTCTCATTCGAAGATAGTTTATAAATTGATTTTAACTTCGGATTTAGGGTTGGATTTTTATAAGCTGGATTTGAATAATGATTCATGACCTCAGTTAGTGTTTTATATCGACCATCGTGCATATAAGGAAACGTAAATTCAATATTTCGCAGTGTAGGGACTTTAAATTTTAATGAATCATTTGTTTGTTTTGTCTGACGAATTCTTCCTCCATCTTTTAAAGCAGTATCAGGCATCAAACCATTACTTTCAAACGCATAATTGGTAAACAATGGTGGAGCATGACAACTTGCACAATGCTTCGAAAACAACTCAAATCCATTCTTTTCTTGTAGCTTAAATTCCGTTTCTCCATTCAACACTAAATCGTATTTAGCATTCTTACTTTCTATTGAAGCCATGAATGCAGCAATTGCTTTTAGTGTTTTTGTTCCTGAAATAAGAGAATCATCAAAGGCCTGATAAAAGAGTTTACGATAGAATTTTTGATTGTTTAATTTGTCTACGACATGTGCAATAGACTCATGCATTTCTTCAGGATTTGTTATTGGTGCCAGCGACTGCATGTCTAGGTGATTAATAGCACCATCCCACATGAAATAAGGCTGATAAGTAAGATTGAAAAGTGCAGGGGCATTTCTAAATCCGATTTTATTATCAATACCATGACTCAATGCATGATCAGTATGTGCAAATGCATTGTAGGGCGAATGACAAGAGGAGCAACTCGTACTGCTGTCTAATGATAACGCAGGATCATAAAACAACACTTTCCCCAGAAATTGAAGCTCTTCTATATGAGCCGAGTCAGCATTATAAATTTTTGCTGGCCATTCCTTTTTGTTTGATTTGTTATTCTGCAAACTAATAATCAGCAAGGCAGAAAAAAACAGTATAAATGTAAATGCAATTTTATTTTTCACTCGATAAACATTTAGCAAATAAGTGAGATAAATAAACTGCCTTGGGCTCCGGTGTCATTAATTTAAAAGGAATCGAATCAGGTATTGAATGAATAAAATCATCGAGATGAATGTAGATAGTTGTAATTCCTGAATTGTTTAATTTAAAACTTAACTTTTGTAGTGCGTTATTCGGATATGCATATCCTCCTAAATGATATTCTCTTATCACACCATCATCAATGGAACCTTCAAACTTCAGATTGATATAACCACTTTGCCAGGTCCAGTACATGTTATTGGTTGGGTCTAAATCACCCTCTAAAGCGCCTGAAACATTGGTAGCTGAATCAATGCCTAAATCGAATTCAATTTTATTATAAGTTAAATTGTTATTTCTTTTTATGATTAGTTTGTCCTTGGAAGTGTCCAATAAATCTATCAAGTGGTAACTATAAATTTCTTGGTCAATTATATTATTGTCATTATACAGACGAATATTGGATAAGTAAAATTTGAATTTTGAAATTTTGTAATCTGATTGATTAATTATGCTGCTTTTATTTGTTTCCGTTTGATGACAAATTATACTAAACGAAATTGTTTGCGCACCTGATTGGATATTCAGTAGCATCAATAAAATAAAAAGGAAAATTGTGTTTAAACTTGTTTTCATCTAAATCAAGTAGTGATTATTACTTTGATTAACTTGTGCTCTATTATAGAGATAATTTTAAATTTGTTCAATGAATTATTGGTCTTCTATTATTCGCCCTACGAAAATACTCTTTTTATGCTTGTTGTTGTATAGTAAATTAAATGCGCAACAAGTACCGAATTCCGTTTGCTTCTATTATAACTGGTATGGGAGTAAATCTATCGACGGCGACAACTACCATTGGAAGCATCCTGTGATGCCTGAGAATGACAAAGACACAACTAAGCAAATGTTTCCTGGTAATGGAGAAATAGGTGCTAATTATTATCCGAGTTTTGGAGAGTATTCTAATTGTGATTCGAATGTAATCAAACTGCACATGCAACAATTGGCTTCTGCAGGATTTAGCATTGTGGCTGTTACTTGGTTAGGGAGGGATGATTACACCTACAAAAGTTTGCCTTTAATTTTCAAATATGCAAAAATTAATAATTTAAAAATTTGCTTTCAAATTGAGCCTTGTGTTCGTAAAACAGCACTTTCAACGGTTAACGAAATGCAGTTTATCATTGAGCAGTTTGGAAATGAAGAAGCTTTTTATCGTGATGGAACGACTAAAAAGCCGATGTTTTTTGTGTATGATTCCTATGTGATCCAAGCAAGTGATTGGAGTAAAGTGTTAAGTAGGAATAGCGACGAATTGATTTTTAGAAATACCATTTATGATTCAGATGTAATTGGTTTATTTTGCTGGAAAGAGGACACTTCTTTTTTTCAGCAGGCAGGCTTTGATGGAATATATACTTACTTTGCGAGTCACGGATTTACCTTTGGTGCTAACCCTGACAACTGGAATTATTTAAAAACTTTTGCTGATAAGCTGCACTTGAAATTTATCCCCTCTGTGGGACCTGGCTACAACGATAATCGCATCAGACCATGGAATAAAAAGAATACGAAGGATAGAGAAAAGGGCAGGTATTACGATCGTTTCTTTGAAGATGCTTTGAGTTGTAATTTGGAGTGGATAGGGGTGACTTCTTTTAATGAATGGCACGAAGGAACACAGATTGAGCCTGCCCAATCGTATAAGGTTGATGATGCATTGTATTTGGATTATGAGGGTTTGTCGGAAGATTACTATTTAACAAGGACGCTTTACTGGTTAAATAAATGGTATATGCAAAAGATTAAATAATATTTTATATTTTAGTTCAATGAAAATTCGGCATATAAAACTTTTTTTGGCAGTAATATTATTGCTTTGCATAATTCCATTTCCATACGATTATTATTTATTTGCTCGATATGTAGCAACATTTGGATTTGCTGTTTTAGCCTTTCAGGCTTATGCATCTAAGACAACCAAAGTGGTTTTGTATTTGTTTTTATCATTCATGTTCTTGCCTTTTTATACACTCCAGATTGATCATTCATATTGGCTGATCATTGATGTGCTTGTAGCAGTTTGGTTAATCTATGATGTTTATTTTAAAAACAACTTGAGTGAAAAGAGATAAGTCAGTAAAGAAATTATTCTTGATTTCTTTTGTTGCAGTAGTACTCATTTTTGCTTTTATTTTTAGAGGGTTATTAAAGTATGAAACACGGAATTTAATTGGTAATCGTGTAAAAGCAAATGGCCGCTGTGAAAACTGCAAGCAGTTTTTTAAAGATGAAGTGTCTACGCAGGAAAAAGCATATAAGTCGGAGGGGATTCGACCTCAGAAAGTCATAGAAGATTTAGAAAAGTTAAAAGACAAAGGCGTTTTAATCGAGTTGACTTCAAATGATTCGTATAGACTTCGTGATATGGATCATTCTGTTCCATATGTATTGCCAAAGGTTAAAGCATTTTTAAATTTACTGTCTGATGCATATAAATTGGAATTAAATAATCGATTGGTATATGTTCCATTTGTAATCACAAGCGCCACGCGCTCCAAACGAACGGTTCGTCAATTAATGGGAAATAATATAAATGCTATTGCTAATAGCGCGCATTTGAAAGGTAAAACAATTGATATTAGCTATAAAGAATTTGGTGATTACAATGAACAATCAAAATGTTTTGTGGTGGCATTAGAAAAACTTCACCAACAAAAAAAGTGTTATGTAAAATATGAACGAGCTCAAGGATGCTTGCATATTACGGTGAGGTAATATTTAATCACCAATCCATTCTATTAAACTAAACGGGTCATATTTCAATTGAATTGTAAATAACAATATGCTCATGACAAGAATTGTTTTTCTGCCTAGTTTAATTTCTGAATTTTTTATATTTCGAACGATTTCAATTATACTGTAAAAATAGGATAGTATTGCAATAAAAAAGCTAGATGAAATTATCAGATAAAGAAAAGTACATGATTCATTTTGGGGGTCATCGAAAGACGGGATTGGTAATCGTTTATGTTCAAGATAAAATAAAATCATGAATAAATAAATCGATCCAATCCAAAAAAGAGGAATAGTGGTGATTATGGAAAATTTATTTTTATTGCCAGATTCAAAATAAAAAAACTTCATTTATTATAAACGTAAAAAATCAACAAAATTGTTTTATGTTGTTTTTAATTAAGTAACCTTATTATTACTAATCGCCTTTTGCCTCGAGCATTTAAATCTTTTAATCGATTCATTTCTTTTTGAACGATGTTTCGTCGCGCAACTCTCTACTCGTTTTCGCCACAATACATAACTGCTATGCTTTAAGGTAGCCTTCATCAGATTTCGAACGTCCTGTTCATTTAATCCAAATTGGACTTTAATAGCATCGAAAGGCGTTCGGTCTTCCCAGGCCATTTCAATGATTCGGTCTTTATGCTCGTCTGATAAAACTATTTTCATTAGTTGGTCTTTAATGTCGACATACCACCATCAATTTTTAATACTTGCCCTGTCATCCAGCTGCTATCATCAGATAATAAAAATGCAGCCATGCTTGCAATGTCATTCGTGTTTCCTATTCTTTGTAATGGGTGACGTTTACCACTTTGTTCAATTTTTTCTGGTGTGTTGATTAAACGACCAGCTAGTGGTGTTTCGGTTAATGAGGGAGCAATACAATTGACTCTAATTTTAGGAGCTAATTCGGCAGCTAATGAACGTGTAAGTCCTTCTACAGCCGCCTTGCTCATGGCAATACTACTATGAAAAGGCATTCCTGTCTGAGCCGCTACAGAACTGAATAATACTACTGATGCAGTATCCGACATCGATAGGTTCTTTACGTAATGTTGTATGCATCTGAAAGCTCCAAGTGCGTTGATTTCAAATTCCTGTTGTACATCAGTTGGCTTAAGAGCCTTAAAAGGCTTTAAATTAATAGTTCCAGGAAAATAAACTAAACCATCTAGCGGAAAATCAAATGCAGGTAATTCACAATCCATAATTGAACCTTCATAGGTAAAATGATTGGATGATTCAAGTGGTGTTCTTGATATGGTGTATACAGTATAATTTTTCTGATTTAAATCTTCGTTTAGCTTTTGTGCAATCGCTGATGAAGCTCCGATTAGTAAGATATTTTTCATACTACTCTAAACAACTATTTTTTGATAATGTTTTTATAGTATAGCGTAGTTTTAGGCGTTTTTATATTGTAGTTATAAAATTGTTGTTTTGTAAGGTTTTTTAAGGTTTGACTTTGAAACAGTGGAGCTAATTTGTTAATAAAGCTATTTTCGTAATTATTGAATTTATGATCTTTTCTATTCTTGATTTGTAGTTAGTAAGTCTAATGCGTTATTAACAATTTATTTTTATTCAAGGTTTGATATTGTTGTAATCGAATCCTCTATTTTCATTCGAAAACGACTGTTTTTCTATACGTAATCGCGTAACTTATGAATAGCAATTAGGTTTAAAAGGTCAAAACAAACTAATTAATCGAGATATGAAAAAAACGTTATTAAACATCGCATTTGCCGTTACAACAATTTCTTTAAGCAGTTTTACCTCCTTTGCTCAAAGTGGTAAATCTTCTGGTGTTAATTCGCAATCATTATGCACTGCTGACTTTGCTTACTCAGTAGACAATTACGGGATGGTTACTTTTCGTCCTGTAAGTACTGATCCGAATTTGTATTACAATTGGGAGTTTGGTGATGGTGGTACAAGTGGTTCGATGGTGCCTCAGCATTTATTTCTGAACGGTTCTTACAAGGCTTGTTTAAATGTTTTTGATGGAAATCAATGTAATGCATATTTATGCCAGACAGTTAATGTGAATACTAATTCAAATCCGTGCACACCAATTTTTATAGCTCTCCAAAGTTTATCTCAAATTAATTCATTTTCATTCGCATTATATAATAATTGCGCAACAAGTGCAGTGAGCTATGCTTGGAGCTTTGGAGATGGTTCATCAGCAGCAGGTGTAAATCCCATTCACACCTATACAGCTACAGGCATTTATAATGTATGCGCATCAGCTTATGATAGTCTTGGAAATGTTATCACATGGTGCGATAATGTTGTTGTGCCTGTTGTTTTGGGAGTAAATGAAAATACTGTAGCTAAAATTTCAGTTTATCCGAATCCTGCTAAAGATAATATTACCATTAATAATTTGATTGGTAATGAAAATATTCAATTGTCGACAGTTGATGGCCGTGTAGTTAATCAAATTGTAAATAGTGATTCTCAAAACTTAACAATGGAGGTAAATGAATTACCGAATGGCGTTTATATCATGATGGTTAATGGAAATAAAGTCTGTACTCAGGAAAAAGTAATAATTAATAAATAAAATTCGTAACCAATTAGTAATGCAGTCCCGAGGCAAGCTCGGGATTGTTTCTTTTTAATTTCTACTGATTTTTCAGTACATTCGTGAAGTAAATTTTTATAGAATGAGCGTACATATAAAAGCGAAGAAAGGGGAGATAGCATCGGTAGTTTTAATGCCAGGTGATCCATTAAGAGCAAAGTTTATTGCAGAAAACTGGTTAGAAGAGGCTGTTTTAGTAAGCAGCACACGTAATGTTTATTATTACACTGGAACTTACAAGGGTAAACGCATCACTGTCGGTGCTAGCGGAATGGGTTGCGCATCGATTGGAATTTATTCTTTCGAGTTGTTTAACGAATATGATGTCGATTGTATCATTCGAATTGG
>CALQOD010000112.1 GCA_943332105.1 Chitinophaga pinensis
GCAGGACAGCCATTAGCTGATACCGCAGTCACCGATATTGAAAAATAACCAGTGTCATTATAAACGTGATTAGGATTTTGAAGTGTAGATGTAGATCCATCACCAAAATCCCATAACCAGCTTATAACATTATTGGCTGATGCAGTAAAATGAAATTGCTTTGCACTATCACAGGTAATTGAATCGTTTACAACAAACGATAAATTTGGTTTCGGATTAATTGTTATTAATGCAGTTTGTGTTTTTGTATTACTACAGCCAAATGCTTTATTGAATGCTATTAATGTTACATTGAAAACTCCTGCGATATTGTAGATATGTTGAGGATTAGTTACTGAACTTGTTGTACCATCACCAAAATCCCATAAACAAGAATCGTAATTTAACGATGTGTTTTGAAAATTAAATACTTCACTTGATTGACATCCTGAATTAGTTGAGACAGTAAAATTGGCAACTGGCGATGTTACCACTGTTAAACTTTTTGAATAATTATTTGATTGGCCTAAGCTATTAGTGGCAGTTAATATTACGGTATAGGTTCCAGATGATAAATACACATTGCTCGGATTTTGAAGTAAAGAGGTATTTCCATTACCAAAATTCCAAGAATAGCTAGTAGCATTTTGAGAGGTATTCGTAAAATGCACATTCAACGGTGCACAACCTGTTGATGTTGTTGTGCTAAAAGATGCTACTGGTGATTGGGCCATCAAACCATTACAAACTAAAATAGCCCATCCTAATAGAATGAGCCTTAATTGTAATGAAAAGTTGGCTTTTTTGGTTAGCATTTTTAGCCTTATTTAGCCACGTCTTACGAAACCAAAAATAGAAGGTTCGTTTTTGTTAATGTTAGTTATTAACAATCATGCTTATTTTCCATGGTCTAAAACATTTCTAGAATAAATTGAGTTAAGACCTATAATTAGGCGTGTTCTTGTTATTTTTGAAAGTTAATTTAATCGATAAAAATGCTTTCGGAAGAAGAATGGGTTGAGGTATATGGAGCTCGTGTACACAACTTAAAAAATGTAGATGTAGTATTCCCAAGGAATAAACTGGTAGTTATAACTGGCTTAAGCGGTAGTGGCAAAAGCTCACTTGCATTTGATACTATTTATGCAGAAGGGCAACGCAGGTATATGGAAACATTCTCAGCCTATGCTCGTCAGTTTTTAGGAAATCTAGAGCGACCTGATGTAGATAAAATCAAAGGACTAAGTCCCGTTATTTCTATCGAACAAAAAACGACAAATACCAACCCCCGCTCAACGGTTGGAACGGTAACTGAAATTTACGATTTCCTTCGCCTTCTTTTCGCTAGAACTGCTGATGCCTATTCGTATTTATCAGGCGAAAAAATGATTCGAATGACTGACACTCAAATATTAGATGTTGTGTTCAAATCGTTTGATGGTAAAAGCGTGCTTTTATTGGCTCCAGTAGTTAAAGGTCGTAAAGGTCATTACCGAGAATTGTTTCAGCAGATAATGCAATTAGGTTTTGTAAAGGTTAGAATAGATGGAGAACTTACTGATTTAAAAAGAGGACTTCAGGCAGATCGTTATAAAACGCATGATATCGAAATTGTAATTGACCGAATTGTTATCAATGAAGATTCTCGCCAGCGAATAACCGACAGTATTAAAATGGGGCTCAAGCATGGTAAAGGTTCTATCATGGTACTCGATGAGAAAAGCAATAAAGTAAAACACCTAAGCCAACATTTAATGTGTCCACTTACAGGCATCTCTTACGATGAGCCTGCCCCCAACAGCTTTTCATTCAATTCGCCTTATGGCGCTTGTCCTAAATGCAATGGACTAGGAACAGTTCCAGAGATTGATATTAATATTATTATCCCTGATCGAATTAAATCAATCAAACAAGGTGGCATTGCCCCATTGGGAGAATTTAAAGACAATTGGATATTTAGTAAAATTACGACAATTGGTAAACGATACGGCTTTACTTTAACTACCCCTATCAAAGACATTCCTGATGAAGCTTTAAATGTTATTCTTTATGGATCAAGTGAGATATTTAATGTAGAGTCAGACTTCGTTTCAGGAAGTATAAATACAAGTGTAACAAGTTTTGAAGGTATAGCAAGCTTTATTGCTTCGCATATAGAAAGTGAAGTCGCATCCGCTAAAATGAAAAATTGGGCTCAGAGTTTTATGACTCACATTGAATGCAGCGAGTGTAATGGTAGCAGATTAAGAAAAGAGTCCTTGTTTTTTAAAATTGATAATAAACATATTGGTCAATTAAGCGCAATGGACCTTTCAGAATTTTATGAATGGTCATTAACAGTTGATAAGCGATTAACTAAAAATCAACTTACGATAGCCAAAGAAATTCTTAAAGAAATCACAAAGCGAACTAAGTTCTTATTAGATGTAGGACTTGAATATCTTACATTAAATAGAAGTTCTAAATCTCTTTCAGGTGGCGAGTCACAACGAATTCGATTAGCGACACAAATAGGATCACAATTGGTTGGTGTAATGTATATACTTGATGAACCAAGTATTGGTTTACATCAGCGAGATAATATTCGTCTTATTGAATCACTAAAAAATTTAAGAGATATTGGCAATTCGGTAATTGTTGTAGAGCATGATCGAGAAACAATTATGGCCGCTGATCATGTTATTGACATTGGACATGGAGCAGGTATGCATGGAGGTAAAATAATCGCTAGTTGTAAGCCTGAAGATCTAATTAAATCTGATTCGCTGACGGCAAATTATCTATCTGGGAAAATACAAATTAAACCTGTGAGAATAAGAGCAGGCAATGGAAATAAAATCGAGCTGACTGGTTGTACGGGCAACAATTTGAAAAGTGTAAATGTTGAATTTCCTCTAGGAAAGTTGGTTTGCATTACTGGTGTATCTGGAAGTGGTAAATCAACATTGATTAACGAAACACTATACCCTATACTTAGCCAACATTTTAATCGCTCAAGCCAAAAGCCTTTACCTTATAAAAAAATTAAAGGCATTGAATACATCGACAAGGTAATAGAGATTGATCAATCACCAATTGGCAGAACACCAAGATCTAATCCTGCTACCTATATTGGAGTATTTAGCGATATAAGAAATTTGTTCGCCCAATTAAATGAATCAAAAGTGCGTGGTTATCCACCAGGATGGTTTTCATTCAATGTTAAAGGTGGTCGATGTGAAAATTGTCAAGGTGCGGGAATGCGCGTAATTGAAATGAACTTTTTACCCGATGTGAATGTGATTTGTGAAAGTTGTAATGGACTTCGTTATAATCGTGAGATACTTGATGTTCGATATAGAGGCAAGTCAATTAATGATATTCTTAATATGAGTATTGAAACTGCTGTGGAGTTTTTTGAAAATATGCCTTCCATACGACATAAGATAAAAACGCTAAAAGAAGTTGGATTAGGTTATATAACTTTAGGACAGCAAAGCACAACGCTTTCTGGAGGAGAAGCGCAACGCGTAAAATTAGCTACTGAGCTTTCTAAAAAAGATACAGGCAACACACTCTATATTCTTGATGAACCTACCACAGGTTTACATTTTGAAGATGTCAGAATTTTACTTGATGTATTAAACAAATTGGTTGACAAAGGGAATACTATACTAATAATTGAACACAATATGGATGTAATAAAAATGTCTGACTATATTATTGACATCGGCCCTGAAGGTGGAAATAAGGGTGGACAAGTTATTGCAACCGGAACTCCAAACGAGATTATTAAAAACGCTGAATCTATTACAGGCCATTATTTGAATGAAGAATTCAAGTGGATGCAAAAAACCTTTTAAAAATATTTTCGTTTAAAAATCCTTAGCATGAATAAAGAAGAAGCAAAAATCAGACGCGCCTTTTCAGAAAAGGATAAACAAGTAAGGAAATCACAAGACACTTGGCAGGTTTTTAAAGTAATGGGCGAGTTTGTTGAAGGATTTGAAAAGCTAGGTGAATTAGGTCCTTGCGTTTCAATTTTTGGATCAGCAAGAACAGCATCTGATAGTAAATATTATTTATTAGCTCAAGAGATTGCTCGTCTATTAACTTTAGAAGGATATGGAATTATCACTGGTGGTGGTCCTGGCATAATGGAAGCAGCAAATAAAGGTGCTCAATTGGCTAAAGGTACATCTG
Source organism: Chitinophaga pinensis (assembly GCA_943332105.1). Lineage (GTDB taxonomy): Bacteria > Bacteroidota > Bacteroidia > AKYH767-A > OLB10 > CAINEC01. The sequence goes on from CALQOD010000112.1 coordinate 4,162, forward strand.
TTGGATTAAACATAAAACTTCCATTTGAGCAATCTTGCAATCCTTACATAGATCATGATAAAAATATCACCTTTGATTATTTCTTTGTCAGGAAATTAATGTTCATGAAATATGCACAAGGATTTATTGCTCTTCCAGGTGGATTTGGAACAATGGATGAATTGTTTGAATCATTAACATTGATACAAACAGGTAAAATTGCTAAGTTTCCAATTATATTGGTTGGCAAAGAATATTGGAAAGGTTTACAAGATTGGATTGTAAATGTTTTAATAGAAGAAAATTATATTGGAGCTGACGACATAAACCTTGTTAAATTAGTTGATACTCCCGAAGAAGCCGTAGCTGTTATTGATTCTTTTTATACCAAATATCTATTGAAACCGAATTTTTAATAGGATTCTGTAAGATTTTTTGATTTTTTATCTAATTATAATTCTTGAATTTCCGTTATTATGTAACATGTTGTTAAGATTTAATGTAGAAAAGAAACTAATAAAATTTCTTTATGCAATCAGATCAACTAAGAGAATTACTGTGCGATAAGTTTGGCAGTGAAATAAGCAACCATGAAAGTTTTGAATCTTTTATTAATGAGATCAGTGATGAACTTGGCGACATAAAAATAAAAAACGAATTACTTGAAAGGTCAAATAAAACTTCATTAGAAGGATATAATAAGTTGCTGTTTGTTAACAAGCAACTAAACAACGAAATAAGTTTTTTTAATATTAAAACTCAAAATCTCTTAATTGCAATCGCAAAAGAAAAAGGAACATCATTAGCTGATTTTTCAACTTTACAATTAGATGAAACTTTTCAAATATTACAAAATGAAGTTTCTAAATGGAAAGCATTAGAAGATAAACACAAACTAAGCTTAGCCACCCTTGAAAAAGCAAACAAAGAGCTAGATCAATTTGCATATATCGTATCACATGATCTAAAAGCTCCTTTAAGAGCAATTGCATCATTAGCTGACTGGATAGAGGAAGATACAAAAGATAAAATTTCGGATGAATCAAGAAAAAACTTAACCTTGTTAAAAGGGCGAGTATTAAGAATGGAAGCATTAATACATGGAATCTTATCTTATGCTAAAGCTGGGAAAATAAAATGCGAATCAAAAATAATTGATTTAAACCTTTTATTAAATGACATAATAGACAGCTTAAATCCGCCTAGTTATTTTCAGGTTAACATTCAGAATAATTTACCTTCTATCGAAACTGAACAAACAAAACTATTTCAAGTTTTCAGCAACCTAATTAGTAATGCAATAAAGTATAACGATAAAGTTGTTGGTAATATCAAAATAAACTATTATGAAAAAGAAGGTGTATGCCAATTTTCAATAGAAGATAATGGGCCAGGAATTGAGAAAGAATATCACAGCAGAGTATTTATGATTTTTCAAACTCTCTCTGCTCGCGATGAATTTGAGAGTACAGGAATCGGACTATCGATTGTTAAAAAAATAATTGAAGAACAAGCAGGCAAAATCTGGATAGAATCTGAAATTAACAAATTTACAAGATTCAATTTCTCATGGCCTTCAAAAGTAATAATCAAAAAAACCATATCTGTATGAGTCCAACTGAAGAAAAATTATTGAACATTTTATTAGTGGAAGATGATAGTGTTGATGTTATGAACGTGCAAAGAGCATTTGTAAAGAACAATATTACCAACCCCCTTCATATTGCTTTTAACGGAGTTGAAGCACTAAATATGCTTCGAGGAAGTAATGGAAAACCCAAACTAAATCCTATGCCACGCATTATTCTATTAGATATAAACATGCCTAAAATGAATGGTTTAGAGTTTTTAAGAGCGATAAGAAATGATAACGACCTTAAAAGTGTTAGTGTTTTTGTAATGACAACCAGCAACGATGATCAGGATAAAATTGAAGCTTATAATTTAAATGTAGCAGGGTATATTTTAAAACCATTATCGTTTGAAAAATTCGTTAATGCAGTAGCAGTATTGAACAGCTATTGGAAGTTATGTGAACAACCAATGCTAATGATGTAAACATGGAATCTAATTCAATTGACATATTAATTATTGACGACAATCTACAAGATTGTATGTTGCTACAAAAAACAATTGCATCTATTGCAATTAAAACCAATGTAACAACCGTTCATAATATTACAGAGGCTATGAACATATGCAACAATAATAACTTTGATTGCATATTTTTAGATTACAATCTTCCACATTTAAATGGACATGATTTCCTAACTGCTCATGCATTAAAAAGAGGTAAAGGAAATATTATTGTTGTTTCAGGAGAGGAGTCCGTGGAACTTGCAGTAAAATGTATGAAACTAGGTGCTTGCGACTTTATTAATAAAGAAAAAATAGACACCCTTACAATAGAACGTTCAATTGATTATCTCTTACAATTAAATCGCGTTCAAACATTCTCAGCTATTACCGAAAAATCATTAGCAGAATCTGAATTAAGACTAAACAATATTATAAGTAATTCACCTATCATTTTATTTAATATTAACAATAATAAAGTAGTTACTTTATTTAAAGGAAAAGGAATAGAAAGATTAAATATTCAAAACGAAAGTATTATTGGCAAGGGGCTTAATGATATTTCCAATCTAATTCCCATAAAAGAAGATGATTACAATAAAGCATTCAATGCCATAGAATTTCAATTCACTGTTGAATCTAATCAATGTCACTTCGA
>CALQOD010000113.1 GCA_943332105.1 Chitinophaga pinensis
GTTCATGGATAGTAACAGGTTCTCAACCTGCAATGCCAACATTAGCTTGTTACCAAACTGCTAGCTTCAATACAGGATCATGTTCATGGGATGTAACAGGTTCTCAACCTGCAATGCCAACATTAGCTTGTTACCAAACTGCTAGCTTCAATACAGGATCATGTTCATGGGATGTAACAGGTTCTCAACCTGCGATGCCAACATTAGCTTGTTACCAAACTGCTAGCTTCAATACAGGATCATGTTCATGGGATGTAACAGGAACTCAGCCTTCTGCTCCAACTGGATTAGCTTGTTACCAAACTGCTAACTTCAATACAGGATCATGTTCATGGGTTGTAACTGGATCGCCAGCTGCTGCTATTGTAACTACAACTTCAGGTTGTGGTACATATACTTGGACAGCTAACGGTACTGTATATACTCAATCGGGTACATATAACTACTCAGCAAACTGTCAGGATTATACATTAAACTTAACTATCAACGTAGCAACTACTTATTATGCAGATGTTGACAATGATGGTTATGGAAATGCTGGTAGCACTACAACTGCATGTAACGGAGCACCATCAGGATACGTTTCTTTGTCTGGTGATTGTAATGATAACAATGCGAACATCAATCCAGGAGTTACAGAAGTTTGTGGTAACGGAATCGATGACAACTGCGATGGAAACATCGACGAAGGATGTGGATGTATTAATCCTCCAACTGCTAATGCAGGATCAAACACGAATGTATGTGCAGGAAGCTCAGTTGCCTTAAATGGATCAATTGGCGGAAGCGCATCAAACGGAACATGGTCATCAAGTGGTACTGGAACATTCAGTCCATCAGCAAACGTGTTAAATGCAACGTATGTACCATCAGCGGCTGATATTGCTGCAGGAACAGTATCGTTAACATTAACATCAAATGCTGTTGCACCTTGTACAGCGGCTTCAAGTTCAATCACGTTAACATTCGTTACAATACCAGCTGCACCAGGAGCAATCACAGGAACAACATCATATTGTAATCCAGGATCTACATTGTATACTTACTCGATTGCAGCAGTTGCAGGAGCTACAACATATACATGGACAGTAGGAACAGGAGTAACAATCGTTGGAACGGCAACTGGTAATTCAATTCAAGTAAGATTTGTTGATGCATATGTTCAAGTTGGATTAAGTGCTTCAATCTCTGTAAAACCAAACAATGGCAATGGTTGTTTCAATGCAACAGCATCAACAATTAATGTTATTGCAGCTGTATCAGCACCAGTTACTCCAGGTTCAATCTCTGGACCACAAGCTGCATGTGTTGGCGATATCGGAACTTACTCAGTTGCTACAGTTTCGCGTGCATCTCAATATAATTGGACAATGCCAACAGGCGCTTCAATCTTAAGTGGTGTAGGTACTAACGTAATCACAGTTCAGTATGGAGCTACCTTTGCTGGCGGAACTATGTCAGTTAGTGCAGGTAACTTATGCGGAACAAGTACAGCACGTACTCGTGCTATAACATTAAACTACTTAACTGCACCAGGCTTAATCAGTGGACCAGTTGATGGATTATGTAATGCTAGCAATGTAACTTTCTCAGTTACACCACTAGCAGGCGCTTCTAGCTACAACTGGACAGTTCCAGCAGGAGCAGCAATTACCAATGGCGCAGGAACGAATGCAATCACAGTTGCATTTGGTAGTTCGTTTACAACTGGAAACTTAACAGTTTCTGCATCGAATGGTTGTGGAACAGGAGCAGTACGTAGCTTAGCTGTTAAGGCGGCTCCAACTCAGCCAGGATCAATCACAGGTGCAACATCTCCATGTGTATTGTCAGTTAACACATATTCAGTTGCAACTGTAACGGGAGCATCAAGTTATGTTTGGACAATACCAGGTGGTGGAACAATCAATTCTGGTCAGGGTACAAAGATTATTAATATGACTTACGGACCAGTTGCATCTGCGAACGGTATCGTAACTGTTAAAGCGTCTAACGCATGTGGTGTATCTGCAGTGAAAGTATTATCTGTTGTATCTAAAGTTTGTCCTCGTGTTGGCGAAGGGTCTTCATTATCAATGATTGCTTATCCAAATCCAACTCATACAAACTTAACTGTTGAGTTTACTTCTGATCTATCACAAGATGTAAACATGACTATGCGTGATGCATCAGGTCGCGTTGTTTACGCTGAAACTAAAGCAGTAGCTACTGGAGCAAATGCAACATTAATTGATGTGTCTGCGTTCGCTAAAGGAATCTACATGTTACAAGTTCAGTCAAACAATACAACTGAAACTTTACGTGTGATCGTACAATAATTCAATCGGGATTTATCCCTGAATTAAATACTAAATGCAAGAGCGGCAGCCATTCGGCTGCCGCTCTTGTTTTATACAATAACCAATAAATAATTAACTTCGGCTTTGAAATTATATTGATGGAAGTTTTAAGCGTTAAAGATTTAAAAGTCGAATTTGCAAATGGGGATCATTCGTTCACCGCAGTGAACAGCATTTCTTTTTCATTGCAAGCAGGTAAAACACTCGGCATTGTTGGAGAGTCAGGTTCTGGTAAGTCAGTAACGTCTCTTTCATTAATGCAATTACTTCAAGTTTCAAAAGGCACTCAAATTAGTGGCCAAGCCTTATTTAATTCAAAGAGTAATTTGCAAGTCGATTTAATCTCGCTAACGGAAGAGCATATACGAAAGTATAGAGGCAGTGATATTGCTATGATCTTTCAGGAGCCAATGACTTCCCTAAATCCTGTTTTTACTTGTGGTAATCAGGTGGCGGAAGCAATTAAATTGCATCAAAAAGTATCAGGTAAAGAAGCAAAGGTTAAAACAATCGAATTGTTTAAGAAAGTAAAATTGCCTCGTCCTGAACAAATGTTTGATGCTTATCCTCATCAATTATCTGGCGGACAAAAGCAACGTGTAATGATTGCTATGGCGATATCTTGTAATCCGAAAGTGCTCATTGCAGATGAACCAACAACTGCATTAGATGTAACTGTGCAAGCAAGTATACTTGACTTATTAAAAGATTTGCAGCAGGAAACAGGAATGGCCATGATTTTTATTACGCATGACCTTGGAGTAATATCACAAATAGCAGATGAAGTAGTTGTCATGTATAAAGGCAATATTGTAGAGCAAGGACAAACAAAACAGGTGCTTGAAAATCCGCTTCACCCATACACAAAAGGTTTGTTATCATGTCGTCCTGCTAGTAATATCAATCTTAAAAAGCTTCCTACTGTTTCTGATTTTATGAAAGTAAATGAAGATGGATCGTTTTCAGAAACAGGTATAACGATAGCGCAGTTACGTAATGAATTAGTATTAACAGAAGAAGATCGAAACAATCATACATCGAAATTAGAAAGTCAGAGTAATATCCTATCAATAAAAAATCTGGTCGTTTCATTTCCAACGCGTAAAAATATTTTTGGCAAAGTAACATCATCGTTTACTGCTGTTGATCATGTTTCATTTGATGTCAGAAAAGGAGAAACGTTAGGTGTAGTGGGAGAATCAGGTTGTGGTAAAACCACTTTAGGAAGAGCCATTCTTCGTTTAGTAGATGCTAACTCCGGCGAAGTGAATTTTGAAGGGCATAATATTCTGAATTATTCAGATAAAGAAATGCGATTGCTTCGGAAGAAAATGCAGCTTGTGTTTCAAGATCCATATTCAAGTTTGAATCCACGATTAAAAATAAGTGAAGCAATTATTGAGCCCATGATCGTTCACTCAATAGGAGCAAACAAACACGAACGAATGTACATGACAGAGCAGTTGTTGAACAAAGTAGGTCTTAATGTTGATTCAATGAATAAGTATCCGCATCAGTTTTCTGGTGGTCAGCGCCAACGAATTTGTATTGCTCGTGCATTATCTGTACAGCCATCATTTTTAATTTGTGACGAGTCTGTTTCTGCATTGGATGTGTCGGTGCAAGCGCAGGTTTTGAATTTGCTGAATGAATTGAAAGCAGAAAATAATCTGACCTATATATTCATCTCTCACGATTTATCTGTTGTTCGTTATATGAGTGATACAATGATTGTAATGAAGAATGGAAAGATAGAAGAAATGGGAGATGCAAAAGCTGTTTATGAAGACCCTCGTTCTGAATATACCAAGAGTTTATTGTCGTCTATTCCTAATTAATCTTCATGGAAAAAAGTAAGAAATATATTTCTAACGCGGAGGCTTATACGAAGATTACAAAATGGTGCGCCTATCAGGAAAGGGCTCAGCAAGAAGTGCGGGATAAGTTATACGATTTTGGTTTGCATAAGGAAGAAGTAGAACAGCTTCTTACCCTTATCATTTCCGAAGGCTTTGTGAATGAAGAACGCTTTGCAATTTCTTTTGCTAACGGTAAATTAAATCAGCTTGGTTGGGGCAGAGTAAAAATTAGCTATGCACTCAAAACAAAACGAGTATCTGACTACTGCATAAAAAAAGCGTTGAGGAGTTTAGATGAAAGTAAGTATATGCAAATGCTGGAAGAGACTTTTTTGAAGCGCAGCAAAATGGAAAAAGAAAAACATCCTTTGAAAAGAAAATACAAATTGATTTCGTATTTGTCTAGCAGAGGTTTCGAAAGAGATTTAATAGAAGAAATCATTAGAGAATAAAAAATGGTCGACAAATTTGCCGACCATTTCCTTTTTAGAATCGAATTTTATTGAATGGTGATTTTCTTAGTAAGTAATTTATCATCATTACTAAGCTTAATTAAGTAAGTTCCTTTTGAAAGGCCATCAAGATTTAATTCTGCTTTATTGTTTTTGAATTCGATGGAAGTATTAACGATTAATTTACCAGTTAAATCCATCATTTGTAAACTTGATTTACCTGTTAGGCTAGCTTGAATAGTCACAATGCTATTTACAGTAGTAGGATTTGGATAAACATTTATCGCAGATGAATTCAATTCATTTAATCCAACTGTTCCTAATAAATTGATGGTGTATGATGGACTATTCCCACAATCATTACTTGCTTGAACATATAAAATTCCATTAGTAAACGACGAAGGCCATGTTACACTAATATTTGTATCAGCAGATGAATAAGTAGTTCCTTGAGTTGAATTAATTTGTGCACCAGCTACGTTGGTTGTCCATGTATAATTGGTTGCACCTTGAGAAGCATTGATAGAATAATTAATAGTTTGTCCAAATACATTTAAGTTAGCCCCATTTATCGAAGTAATAGCAATAGGATAGACGATTGCTAAACCTGTTTTTTCTACGCTCGAACCACATCCATTATTTGCTTTAACATATAAAGTAGTATTGGATGTTAGATTAGATGGCCATGTTATGTTAACAGTTAATACTGTATCAGTAAAAGGACCTGGCGCTCCATTAATCAATACATTCGGATTGCTTGCTCTCCAGGTATAATTATCTGCATTAGGAACTGCAGGTATTGTATAGCTTAAAGTTTTACCGCATACATTTAAAAATTGTCCTGTTAAAGTTGGTGGTGTATTTGGTGTCATACACATTGTATCGTTTAATAGTCGTGTAATGATACAATCATTCGCTGTTCCTGCTAAAGATGAACGGAAACCAGTCACGCCGACTTTACCATTAGAAAATATACAAACTCCATAAGCATCTGCAAAAACATTCGCGCCAAATGCGTAAATCACTTTTCCATTTGTTCCAAATGTTGGATCAATTAATCCATTAGCGTTGAATCGCGCTATCATCCAACCACGAGTAAAACTTGTTTGTCCACTTGAGCCGCAAACAACAATTTTACCATCCCATTGACGAGCAATGCCCGCAAGATAATTAACAGCACCACCACCACTTAAGGATGCATAGTTTCCATTATTAAAGGAAGTAGGAATAACGCCTAATGTATCTAGCTTGGTAATAAAAGTTGAGACTGAGTTATTGCCTACAATATAATACTGATATCCATCACTCAAAATAGCGCTTGCTCTTGAATCTGAACCGCTGCTTAGAGTTACTATGCCACCAAGTGGATTACCTAAGTTGTCAATTCTAAAAGCAATGGCACTGTTTCCTCCAGTACTAGAAGTCTTGAATCCTGTTGATACAATCGTTCCATCTACTAATTGATCAATACTAGTAATCTGATCAGTTGATCCTCCTGCATTGGTAATAATTAACACGCCGTTTACACCAAAAGTATTGTCAACAACTCCGTCGGTTGTGTACTTTACTAAAGTAGAACGCTTGTTTGGTTGTCGGGAATACCCAGCCACCAATATGCTTCCATCGCTCAAAACTTTTACTACGTTGGCCGCGTCTTCATTGGTTCCAAAACCATATTCTGCATATCCATTATTACCAAAAGTGGAATCAATTGTTCCATTTGTATTTATTCTGCAGGTTATAAAGTTTGCATCTGAAACAGTAACATAAGATAATCCTGTTGCTACAATTTTTCCATCTGATTGCAACGACATTGAATACATATAAATAGAAGTGCCGTATTGCATAATTGCTCTGCCGACATTTCCAAAAGAGCTATCAATAGTTCCATTTTCCTTGATATGCATTACTACTGAAGAGGTGATGTTGTTTATTCTTGCAGCACTTAATACATACATGGATGAATCTTGTAATCCAGCAATGCTGTA
>CALQOD010000114.1 GCA_943332105.1 Chitinophaga pinensis
CGTCAATTTATATGACTATTACCATTGAAGGTAAAGTAATAGATTCTTTATATACAGGAACATATATAATTGGAAAAAAATCAAATCTTCCTGTTATAAATTTACATCTGAAAAGAAAATACTTCGACGGTGTAGAAGGTGTTATTTTCGGTTATATGGACTATACAAGCCATAAACAATATGGAAAAGTATGGCAAAAATTTTCAATACCTACCTACTTTGAATACTATGAGGACAAATCATTTGTTTTTGGAGAAAATTATCAAGTAAAACCCTTTGGAGGCTGGACTTTAGGCATGAAGGAAAAGTCACTGCGTATTTTTTCAGATAAAGAAGGAAACACATCTAAAATTAAGATTAATCCTTTTGAAAACAAACCTTACTTATCATATAAGAGCATTGTCTTGCGAACATCGGGATCAGATCAAGGAACGACACGACTAAAAGACATTTCAATTTGTTCGTTAGCTAAAGATTTAGGCTTGGACTATCAGGATTACAGACAAGCAGTGCTATTAATAAACGGAGAATATTGGGGTATTTATGATATTCGAGAAAAAATAAATTATGAATATCTTAAATACAATCACGGAGTAAGTAAAGATAAAACTCAGACGGAGCTCCTTGAATTAGATGGAATGAAAAATGTCGACTACCGACAAATGACAGAATATATTGGAAATAAATTTAAAAAAGAAGAAGCCTTTGATTCGATCAATAAAATAATTGATATTGAAAATTACGTTAAGTATATAATTCTTCAAATTCATATTCAAAACATTGATTCGAGGGGTAATGTAAGATTTTGGAAAAGCAAATCACTAGATAATAGATGGCGTTGGATTTTTTATGATTCTGATCTAGGCTGTGAAAACTCTCGAGTAAACTCAAACTATTTAGGAAAGCGATTAAGTCCGGTGCAAACAGAATGGTACAATCCAAAATGGTCAACCGTAATATTAAGAAGTCTAGTAAAAAATGAAGAAATAAAAAACTTTTTCATTAATCAATATTGCTTACTATTAAACACCACGTTAAGCACAGATACAATTAAAAACAGAATAAATTATTTCGCTGATAATATAAGAGATGAAATTCCAAATCACGTAAAAAGAAGAAATAAAATTTATGGTGAAACAGTAGAAAAATGGAATAACCGAATTGAAAAATTTAAGCATTACTTTGACTTACGTTATCCAACCGCTTACCAACATATTAAAGAATGTTTCATGTTAAATCAAGATGCGGTAAGCATAACAATAAAAACAAATTTACCACATGTTAAATCTTTAAATCTTTATCGTTCAAATTACAACTTCAGTTATATAAAAGGCGATTTCTTTCCTGAAATCCCACTTACAATAATTGCAAGTGATGTAGACCACCTTTATTACTTTTCACACTGGAAGCAAAATTCAGATAGCAACAAAACTACTACTATCTATCCAGGAAAAACAAAAGAACTAGAAGCAGTATATTTACACAAATCTTTTTCTGAATTAAATAAAAAAATAGTTGTTGTAAAATTATTATTTGAACAATCTAAGAAAGATACATTATTTACAATTGGATTAATGAATATTGGTAGTGACTCGTTAGAAAACATAAAACTTCATTATTCTTGTAATGGATATAACAAAAGCTATCAATTTCAAATTACTAAAATTAAAGTAGGAGAAATAATTTACTTCACTAATAAACCTAAAAAATCAAATAAACTAATTACTCAAAAATTCACCAACACCTTGCAATTACCCGAAGGATTCGATTACCAAGGAGGGCATATTGTATTTACTGATATCCATGGTGCAATTATCGACTCGATATTCATCAATATTCCAGATTCCGCTGCTAGATACAATCACCTAATAAAAGCTACTAGAAATATTCAAAATGGTAAATGGATGTTTGGCCAATATAAAATTAAATTTGTATTACCAGAAAAACCGCAAATCATTAATAGACAAATATTGTTATTCGGGACTGCTGGAATAATTTTATTGATTTTATTGATTTTACTACTCTACGCAAAAAAGAAAAAGAAACAATCTATTTAATAGAGTTTATATCTTTCAACAACACCGATGATGTGAGATGACCAAACTTGTGCATTAGCTGCATAACCCGTTTTAGAAATAGAGATAATCCACTTTTTATAATCAGTATTACCTTTAAGTGATGGATAAAACTTTTTAGATGCCACCAATTTGCAAAAGTATACATATGAATCTTCTGCTTTTGAAAAATACTTGTAAGAGGATTTTACTGATACCGTGTCGCCCCCAATTACTCTACCTCTTATGCCAAAGTGATTATTTAGCCTTTTACCTACTACACTTATTCCACCACCTGATTCTTGATAGGCCACGGCCAATATTACAGAGGCTGGAATTTGATATACTTTTGATAAACTATCAGCCAAAGGACGATAGTCTTTAAAAAAAACTGGTTGCGCATTTAAAACTAAACTCATAAATAAAAATGAGGCAAGCAATCTAAATCGTAAATTCATACTATAAATGTACAACATTATGTGATTATTAATTTATTATTTGAGCCAATAATTTACTACTAGTAAAAAATCTAATTAACAATAATGAAGAAATATAACACAGTAATACAGTTGTAATAATACCTACAAACGGATTAACAAAAGCGCCATTAATCCCAAAGTATTGCAATATATCTAATATTAAGACATGTATAAAATAAACACCAAATCCATATTTATTACAAAATTGTAATTTACTAAGTGATTTTTCGGCCATTCGAAAATGCTTTTTAATAAGAATAAATAATGATGCCGCACAAGTAACAACATTAACACACAAATATTGATAATACTTTCCGTTAAATACTCCTTTACAAATCGGAAATTGCCATGTCATTATGAATGTAAATAAAAGAGCAACAAAAAATATTGATAGGACTAAATGTGAGTTTATATTTCCTAAACGAAAAGCAATAAAATAACCTAATATCAGATAACCAACATAACCAGTAAAAATTGTCCAATTAAAATCCTTGTTAAAGCTAATCTCGAAAAAAGAAAACAGCAAGAAGAAAAACCATAACAACAAAAAATATTGGATCAAATTTGTTTGGGCATTTTGCACAAAAACACGCAAAACTGGTATAGCTAAGTACAAGCCAATTAACATATAAATATACCAAAAATGATAAGAAGCTCCTTCATTTAAAGACTTAACAAAAAAGGCAATATACTCAAAACCAAAATTTGAATTCACGATATAAAAATGATAAATCGAATAAATAATAGACCAAAATAAAAACGGTATTAAAACTCTCGAAAATCTTTTAAATAAAAAATCTTTGAGCGAATCATTTCTGTTCAACAATAAAGCACCACTAAGCATAACAAAAAAGGGAACTGCAAAACGAGTTAGTGAATCAATAAAATTATAGAAATTCCAATATAGCATTGGAATAGATCCATATTTATATAAATAAGGAGCTGCGACATGAATTGTAATTACTGCAATAGTAGCAATCCATCGAATAAAGTCAAGCCACGCTGTTGGTACATTATAATTATTAACTTCCTGCATCTTTTTTATTCAATATTCCATTCTTGAATTCCTGTAACAATAGACTTTACATCATTGAAGAAAATGGCAGCCTTAGTACTGTCCTCTTTAGGCAGCTGCCCAAGCATCTTTTTAGTAATTGGATAATAGCCTTTTTTAAGCCCTAATGAATCATTAGCAGATTCTAATTTCCAGACCCAAAACGGAAGAAAATCTACACCAGTAATAGTATACTTATTATTTTTACGCGCAACAGTTAGGCGAATCATAATACCTCCATCCCTATAACGATCTCTTTGATTAGAAATATAATTTCCAAGACTATATGCAACAGGAATAGAATCCTTACTAGATTTTTTATTTGAAACTTGAATAAACTTAACAGGCTCTACAACGTGGGGATGCATTCCAATGATTGCATCTACGCCCGCATTCGCTAGAATAAGTGCAGTATTTTGTTGTTCTGTATTTTCTTTTGTTTGATACTCTGCGCCCCAATGCATAACCGGAATGATTAAATTAGCTCCTGCTAATTTTGCCTTTTCAATTGCTTTTATCATCGCTAAACTATCAATTATATTTACCATATTCGGATTTTTTACTATGAGTCCGTTGGTACCATAACTATAATTCAAAATAGCAATCTTACAGCCTGCCACAGTAACCATTGCTGGATATTTTTTTTCGAAATCAACTGTATCCAAAAAAGTACCTGTATGTGGAATTCGTAAACTATCAAGTATTTTAATAGTTCGTTCTAACCCATTACTACCCCTATCCTGAGAATGGTTATTAGCATTTACTAGGAAATCGAAACCGGCATTCTTTATGGCAATTGCAAAATCATCAGGCGATGAGAATTGCGGATAACCAGTATAAGGCTCTCCTGCTAGTGTAACTTCTAGATTTGCACATGACCAGTCACATTTATTAATATAGGGCGCGACAAACTGAAACCAATGACCATAGTAAAAGGACTTTGAAGAATCATCATACGCAGCAGCAATCATCGGTTGATGTCCCATCATATCGCCTCCAAATAACAATGTAAAAGTTGTATCTGGCAAACCAAATTTTTTAGGGGATGTGATTTTCTTTGCAACTTCTACTTTATTAAATCCGCCTAAAATAGAAATTGTAATTGCTGATACTGATAAGAAAATAATTAAATGTAATTTATACTTCATAATGATTTGAACGAATTGAGAATTATAGAAATTATTTTGCGACATTTTAATTAAGAATCAACTTCTAGATAATAAACATCTATTTTATTTCGAATAATGTTTTTAAAATCGAAGCATCCTTGTCCATCTCCTATCTCTCTCAGATCGAAGATCGTACAACTTTTCGGTATACCAGAAAAAAACAAAGTAAAAACATGATGCTTTCCTGGCCTTATAGCCATCCACTCTGGCGCTAGAGAAATATTTTCAAAATGTACTAACTTACTACGATAATCACTGTGATGATCAAATAAAAAAGTTGAGCCCCATATTCTAATATTATATGGAAGTAAAGCCCATATAGAAATATGAACAATCACTTGTGACTCCGTTTCTAATTGAGTAGAGGTAATTTTTTCTTCCTCCAAATCATAAGTATATTTAATATCTAACGTCCCCATAAAAATACTATTTCAAAGGTATGTAAAATTTTAAAATCCTATTTAACAAACAAAAGCTAAATTCAACTAAATTTATAATAAAAATTAATTTATTCCAAAATAAATTGGTTTATTTAAACCTGTATATTGAATTGCTAAATAAGAATTCGAATTTAAATTAGGAATACATTCTTTCAATTGGTCGTCTAGTGCTAATATTACAAATCGATATCGATGATGATCTAATTTATATTTTAAAATCAACTCTTGTTTAAGCATCTTATCCACTTCGGGTAAAAATCTTTGTTGCGGCTTCACTTTATAGTTAAGATGATAATCAATGGTTAAAAGCTTTGACAACGTTTTATCATTAGGATAATAATCTAGAATAAAATTATATAATGCATCATAAACATTAAACAAGGTGTGATTATGAAAGTCATATTGCTTATTGAAATAAACACCAAGTTGATGCATAAAATCAAAAACACTGTACTTTGCAGCAACATATTTCAGAGTATGCACTGCGCGTTTTTTATTCCAATAAATTTCAAGTGCTTCCTCAAGTAATAATATTTGATTTAGCTCTTCTTCCGTTAGAAAATCACTTTTTATAATTTGATAGGGAGGATTCGGATCAAATGAATATCCATATTTCTCGTGCTTATCGCGAACAGGGGTGCCTCGCAAAAACTTTAAAAATCCTAATTGCAACTCCGAAGGATGCAATGCGAATACTGACTCAAAACTAAATTTTATATCACTCCATTGATCAAAAGGCAACCCTACTATTAAATCAAGATGCATTTCTATAATATCATCGAGCTGTTTAATTACGGCAGCTGTTTTATCGAAATTCTGCTTACGACTAACTTCTAAATTTGCTTTTTGATTTACGGTTTGAATGCCTATTTCAAATCGAAAAACTCCTGGAGGAACATGTTCGCGAATATATTTTACAATATCGGGATGAACAATATCGGCTGTAATTTCAAATTGATAAATATTTCCTGGCTTATTCTTCTTCAAGATAAAATCAAACATATCAATTGTGAAGTCGCGTTTCACATTAAAAGTACGATCTAAAAATTTTATGACGCGTCCATGTTGAATTAAATAAAGCAAATTACTCTTTATTGTTTCAATTGGTAAATAGCGGACTTTATTATCTAAACTTGCGAGACAGAATTCACATTTATATGGACAACCACGAGATGTTTCGATATATCCTACTTTGTTTTTCAATTCAGCAGGATCATCAAACAGATAAGGATTTATTCCTGCATAATTCTTTAAATCGAATGTGGCACTCTGCGGATGAAAAACAATTTCTCCATTGGCGTTCTTATTTACAAGATTAGGAACATCCGATACATCAGGAAAATTATTTAGGAAATTTTCCATCGGAGTTTCTCCTTCACCTACGATGATATAATCGATGTAAGATTTATTGATAATATCATCATATTCATAACTGAC
>CALQOD010000115.1 GCA_943332105.1 Chitinophaga pinensis
TCTTCGTTAAAGTACTATTGTTTTGAGTTACTTTTAAGAAATAAACACCATTGCTCATAGAAGTCAAATCTAATTCGCGAGAGTTGAATCCTTGATTAGCATTTACATTAATTGTATTAACTAACTGACCCATCATATCATAAATTTCGATAGATGTATTTTCCATACTTGGAGTGAAGTAGTTAATAGTAAGTGAAGTGTTTGCAGGGTTCGGGAATAAATTTAATCCTTCTAAACCTGTTACTTTTTCAGCACTGATTACATCACCTGAATTTTCTTCGCTTCCATCTGCTGTACGGAAATTAGTAGCTCCTGTACTAAGACGGAAATGGTAGCATGATGTCGCATTAAATGCACTAGCATATCCATAAACCTGAATATAATAAGTAGCTGCAGCAGTAGATGTATTATAAATAACAGTCTCAGTTGATGTACCTGCTAATGCAGAAGAAGTTAAAGTTGTTCCAGCTGAATTGTATAAAGCTAAATCATAATCAGCAGGTAATTGATCTAATACAACTTTAATTTTAGGAGCAGCAGCAGTAGTTACAAACTTGAACCAGTCTTTATCAGTTGAAGTTCCAATTAATGCGTAGATATCTGAATTCACAGCAATTGTTTTAGCTGCTGTACGAGAGTTATTAGCTTCATAAGTATCTGTACATGTTGTAGAAGCTGCTGAAGTTGTAAACGTTCCTGTTGCAGAAGCTGTTCCAGCAGAACCTGAGCATGTAGCTGTTACTTGATATTGGTAAGCTGTTGATGCTGTTAATCCTGTTAAGGTTGCAGTAGCAGCAGTTACAGTTACGCTATTTGTCCATGTAGCAGAAGTTGAAACTCTGTATTGTACTAAATAGCTTGAAGCACCTGTTACAGCTCCCCAGCTTACTGTAGCCGAAGTTGAAGTGATAGAGGAAGAAGCTAATGATGCTGGTGTTCCGCATGATGCAGCAGCAGTTGTAGTAAAGTTAGCTAATGTTGAAACTGTACCTAATGTACCAGAACAAGAAGAAGTAACCTGGAATTCGTATGCTTTTGAAACAGTTAACCCTGTTAATGCAGCTGAAGTTCCAGCTGTTGATACAGTTGTCCAATTAACTGAACCAACAGCACGATATTGTAATGAATAAGCAGTAGCACCAGAAACCGCTGTCCAGCTAACTGTAGCAGATGTAGATGCAACAGAAGAAGAAGTTAAGCCTGTAACAGTACCACATGAAGTTGGAGGAGTAGGAGGTGTACATCCTAATGACGTTAATAACCCAGAACGAGATGTGTTGATAGCTGCTGTCATACGAGTCGATTGGCCAGTAGTAAACATGTACATACATGCATCATCTGTATAATCCATGTAGTTCATTGTCATTTCAGTCGGTGTACCTGTACAAGTACTTAAGTGCGGGTAAGTAGGACAACCATAGTTAGCAGTGTTGTGCGTAGGAGTATCGTTTACTAAGTCGCTACCACAATTCGCATCACCCCAGATATGGCGTAAGTTTAACCAGTGACCAACTTCGTGAGTTGCTGTTCTTCCTTTATTATAAGGAGCAGAAACAGTTCCTGTTCTTCCAAATGCTGAGTATAAAATTACGACACCATCAGTAGAGGCAGTACCGCCTGGGAATTGAGCATAACCTAGAATACCACCACTCATATTACAAGACCATAGGTTTAAATATTGGGTAGAATTCCAAGCATCATCACCACCATTAGCAGTTCTCTTCATATTGTCGTTAGTAGAGAAAGAAGATGTTGTTGTCGATTTACGAATGATACCAGTGGTTGCATTTCCGTTTGGGTCACGTTGAGCTAAACAAAACTGAATCTGACAATCCGACGCTAAAGCAGAGAAAATCGAAGGTGTTAATGAAACATCAGCGTTTAATTTACGATAGTCTTCATTTAAAACCGCAATTTGAGATTGAACTTGTGCATCAGAAATATTTTGTGCTGTTGTATTATAAACTACGTGTACAACAACTGGAATGGTAATAACTGCTCCAGTTCTGTGAGAAGGGTCAGATAACCACTGACTAGTAGCTTGCTCAATTTGTTGCATTCTTTGCTCTACAGCAGGGTCTGCTGCGATTTGTTGTTGCAAATGGTCCATACTTCCGCAGGTTCTTCCAGATTGTGAAAATCCAGTTGTTGATAGACTCATCATTAGTCCCAACAAAGCAATGTAGGTTTTTTTCATGTTTAAGTTATTAGTTTGTTTTATAATGTAAATTAATATTCCTAAAAAAATCATTCCGATTGGTAACAGAAAATCGGACGAAAACTTCAGAGACTTTTTAAAGCAGGAATTCAAATTTATAACATCCCTTTTGGGTACACAAGCATTATTTAATAAAAAACCAAAAAATAGCTTTAGAAATTAACAATCACAAATCAACCAATATTGTTTTACGTCTATAAATTAGGGAATTAAACAAGTGTTTCGTTGTTAATTTCTTTTTTACTCGATAAATTTATAACCAACACCACGTACAGAGAAAAAGTGCTTTGGCTCGGATGGATCATTTTCAAATAATTTCCTAAAAGTAACAATGAAATTATCGATAGTTCTTGTGGATGGATAAACATCATAACCCCAAACAATTTCTAAAATTGATTCTCGAGAAACAACTTCATTTTTTCTGTCAATCAAAAGTCGCAAAAGCGCGTTTTCTTTTTTTGTAAGGTTGATTAATTTTTTTGCAGGAGAGACTACAACCATATTGTGAAAATCTATTTGAAATCCATCGAGAATGTATAGATTCATACTTTCCTTTGTTTCAGCATTTAGGGAAGATCTTTTCAATAATATTTGAACTCTTAAAAGCAGTTCTTCGAGATTAAAGGGTTTTGTTAAATAATCATCAGCCCCTAACTTTAATCCAGCAATTTTATCGGAGGAGCTATTTTTTGCAGTTAAAAACAAAATAGGTATTTCCTTATTGTCTAAGCGGATTGCTTCGCATACTTTAAAACCATCCATTTCAGGGAGCATAACATCTAAAATAATCAAGTTGAATCGCTCTTGTTTAAAAACCTTTAAAGCAGTTTTACCATCGCCAACGGCATTTACCTTGTAACTTTCAAGATCGAGGTTTAACTTGATAGTTTCTCGTAAACTAATTTCGTCTTCAACAAGTAGAATTCTTTTCATAATATAACAAATGCAGCGACAAATATACGCTTGGTAAAATAAAATACGTCACAAATCGAGAATACAATCGCACGCTACATAGACTTTATTTTACAAAAATGTGATATAGCATTTGAATTTGCTCATTCAGATAACTTTGAATAGGGAAAGTGAAATAAATAATTAAATTTGTTATCCCAAAACAAACAATTTCATTAAAAACCTTAAAAGTCAAATAAAACAAATGAAAAAACTATTACTCATTGCTGCCACAGCATTGCTAATGACAGGAACTGTTTCTGCTCAACGTCAGACGGCAAAAATTGTAAGTACAACGCCAGCGCATCGTACTTGCGGAACAGGTATACTACCTGACGATTATGAAAACTGGATGTCTTCAAAGATTCAAGAAGATGCCGTTAAAAATCAAGGAAGCAGAACAACAACTGTTTATAATTTACCAGTTGTAGTTCATGTAATTCATAATGGTAGCACTGTTGGTGCAAGCTATAATTTATCAAATGCGCAGATCTTATCTCAGATTGCAGTTTTAAATGAGGATTATAGAAAGTTAAATGCGGATACGAATTTAATTCCTTCCGTATTTTCAAATTTAGCTGCTGATTGCGAAATCAATTTTTGCTTAGCGCAAACAGATCCTACTGGTCAACCAACAACTGGAATAGATAGAATTGATAGAAATGGAAAAGGATGGACTGCACCTCCTTATTCTAAAAATTATGTTGATGCTACAATTAAGCCTAATTCAGTTTGGGATGTTAACAAATACCTTAATATCTGGGTTTGTCCTCTAAATGGAGGGTTATTAGGATACGCTACATTTCCACCATCCAGTACAAACACTGGATTATCTTCTCCATTTGGCACTGCAACTACAGATGGTGTAGTAATTCAATACAATGCATTTGGTCGTGTAGGGGTATTAGATCCTACTTATAACAAAGGTCGTTCTGCAACGCATGAAATTGGTCACTGGTTTGGATTACGTCATATTAATGGTGATGCCAATTGCAGTTCAGATTATTGTAATGATACTCCCACTCAATCTTCATTAAATTTCGGTTGTCCGAATTTTCCAAATGTATCTTGTAGTAATGGTCCAAATGGAGATATGTTCATGAACTATATGGACTATACGGATGATGCATGCATGTTCATGTTTACGCCAAACCAAAAAACAAGAATGGTTACTACCTTAACGCATACTCCTTTCCGTATGAATTTAGCTGCTTCTAATCGTTGTAATCCTCCTGTAGTTGCAGCTCCTGTTGCTGCTTTCTCATCTAACTCAACTACAATTTCAGCAGGTGGTTCTGTTAACTTCACTGATCAATCAACTAATTCACCTGTATCTTGGAGTTGGTCTTTCCCAGGCGGTACACCATCAACATCAACAGCACAAAACCCTTCTGGTATTGTTTACAATGCAGCAGGTACATATGCAGTTTCATTAACAGCAACAAATGCAAATGGTAGCAATACTTTAACTCAATCTACATATATTATAGTAACAGGTGGAACAACAACTTCTAGTTGTGATACAGTATCAAACTTTGTTTTAGCTACAATGACTCCAAGTATTCTTGGATCTGCTGGCTGGGGATACATATCAGGTCAGAATGATTATTTAGATGTTGCTAAGGCTGATAAATTCGCTATTTCAGGTGCTAATAGTACAATTGATGGAACTTATATGGCTTTTGGAATTGGCTCTTCAAGTGGAACTGGTCAGACTGCAACAGTAAAAGTTTGGAGCGATGCTGCTGGTTTACCATCTACAGTTTTAGGTACTGCAACTATCTCTTATGATTCAATTGCAGCTTATGCTGCATCAGGTTCTCAAATGTGGGTTGATTTCACACCAGACATTCCAGTTTCAGTTGGAAATGTTTATGTAGGTGTTGAATTTGGGTATACAGCAGGTGATACATTAGCGCTAATTCATTGCGCAGATGCAGAAATTACTACCGGAACAGCTTATGAATTATGGAGTGATGGAACTTGGCATGCATACAGTGAAACTCCTGCTTCTTGGGGATTAAATGTAGCTCATTTAATACGTCCAGTTATTTGTACAAGCGGTACATCTACTAGCTCTTCTTGTGATTCATTAACAAATTTTGATGCTGCTGTAATGACGCCTTCTATTTTAGGTTCAGGTTTATGGGGATATATTTCTGGTCATAATGACTATTTAGATGTTGCCAAAGCAGATGCTTATGCAGTAACGGGAACAGGCTTAACTGTTGATGGAACATATATGACGTTCGGTATCGGATCTACAAGTGGTACTGGTCAAACTGCAACAGTAAAAGTATGGAGCAATGCAGCAGGATTACCTTCTACAATGTTAGGATCGGCATCTATCAGCTATGATTCAATTGCTGCTTATGCTGCTTCAGGTTCTGAAATGTGGGTTGATTTTACACCAGATGTACCGGTAACAGCAGGAACTATTTATGTAGGTATTGAATTCGGATACACAGCAGGAGATACATTAGCACTTGTTCATTGTGCTGATGGTGAAATTGCAACAGGAACAGCTTACGAATTATGGAGCGATGGAACATGGCATGCTTACAGCGAAACACCTGCATCTTGGGGAGTAAATGTAGCTCATTTAATACGTCCAGTAGTTTGTAGCAGTACTTCTGTTGGCGTTGCTGAAAACACTCTTGGTTCTGTTAACTTATTCCCTAATCCAACTCGTGGCGAATTAACAGTTGTTTTATCAGACGTAACTTCTGCTTCTGATATTTCATTCAGAATATTCAACATGGTAGGCGCTGAAGTTTTAACTGCTTCTTTACCTTCTAATGGAAATGGTACTTACCATATGGATTTATCGAATCTTTCTCAGGGATTATATTTCGTTGAGATAAACAATGCAACTACTAAGACAGTGAAGAAAATTCAGATTCTGAAATAATAAAAGCTGAAGTATTAATACAAAGAGGGGTGCAGTCCATAATCGCATCCCTCTTTTTTTATATTTATGAGTAACTTTATTTTACCTTTGTGAACTATTATTGAATACTATTTAAGAATGAAAAAATGGTTGCTTCTTTTCTGTTTGATTCCTTTGCTTAGCATCGGACAAACACATCGATGTGTAACGGATAGTTTACATCGATACA
>CALQOD010000116.1 GCA_943332105.1 Chitinophaga pinensis
AATAAATTAAAATATAAACCTACTAAACTAATATAAATGAAAATGTTGTATATATTGCAGCAATTTGGTTTTTTAATAAATTTGATGGTTCATTAATAGATATAATATCAAAGTATATCAAACCAATAATTATTAAGTGAATAATAAAACTACCAAGAGCAATCCATAAGATGACCTTCTCGCTCTTTTCTTTTGTTTTATTTGAAAGAAGTTTTTGATAAAGGTTTTCACTGAGTTTTGATAATTCCATAATGATTTCTTTTTTCAAAATATTTTATAGTTTTTAATCCAATCAAACTTAATAATAAAATCTTATTGTTTCGAATCTCGTGAAGTTAAGTATATCAACGTACAAATTTGAAATAAAATACAAATATTTATTGAACTTATTAATGTTCAAATTTACCAATTCTGGACTGTTTTACAATAAGTTTATTATCGGCTGTTCTTCTTTTTAGTAAATAGGTAAGCGGACTATTACTAAAAAGAGTTTAAAAGAAGTAAAAAACAGGATAGAAAATAACGCTCAAACTCTTTTATAATGTTCGTTTTATAAAAAAACATTTTAAAATTTTCTTAAATATTTTTAAATCTTAGTTTCATAAGATTTAGTATTTATACTATGACTTAATTTCTGCAAAATACATAGCTATTTCGCCTTTATTTTTAGCTTCTATCTTACCTCTGTAAAAGCAGTTGAAATCATTTTTAACTAATTCATAAGTGCTTTCGCTGATATTTATTTTCCCTGCCTCTGAATTTTGTTCTATACGAGAAGCAAGATTCACCGTATCACCCCAAATGTCGTAAGCATATTTTCGAACGCCAACAATGCCAGCAACTAAAGGTCCAGTATGAATGCCTATTCGAATTTCAAATGGAATTTCGCCGCGTGCTTCTTTTTCTTTTTTACGATTCATAATAAAGCTCCGAATTTCGAAAGCGGCATTTAGCATATCTACTGCATGTGTGTAGTTGCTTAATGGCAATCCGCTCGCACAAAGGTATGCATCGCCAATTGTTTTTATTTTTTCAATTTTATGTTTCTGTAAAATGTGATCGAAAGCGCTGAAGCAAATATGTATTTCTTCCACCAATAATTCGGCACTCACTTTTTCACTTACTTTTGTAAAGTCTTTAAAATCGGTAAACATCACCGTTACCATTGTATATGCTTTGGCCTTTGCAGCACCTGTTAATTTTATTTCATCAGCAACTTCTGCAGGAAGAATGTTGAGCAGTAATTCTTCGCTGCGTTCTTTTTCTGCTTCACTTATTTTTTTTGCTTCACTTATCTTATTTCGCTGATGAAAAAATACTAATGCAAAAAGTAGCACTATAGCGAAGCCTCCAATTAATCCATTGCGAACTAATTTTTGTTTCTGTAATTCTTTTTCATTTTCTAATTTGGTAAACAATTCTTTTTTATCAAAATTATATTGCATATTTTGTTGAGTGATTTTTTTTGTGTTCTCATTGTTAATCAAAATTTCATGAGTGGTGATGAATAGTTTATAATGTTCTAGCGCTTGTTTATAATCGCCCATGGCACTATCCAATGCAGCAAAATCTCGGTAAAATTCCACCGTGTTCAGAAGGTTGCCATTTTCCTTTACAATAGACAATCCTTTTTTCAGATATTGAGCAGCATCATTATATTTTTTTTGCCGAATATAAGTTTGGGCAATGTTACCGAAAGAACTGGCGATGTCTGATTTTATACCTTTTTTCTCGAAAATTTTTAAAGCAGCAAACTCATAAACTAATGCTAACGAATAATTACCTTGTTTGGAGTAAACAGATCCCAAACACAGTTTGGCTCCGGCAATTCCTAAAGTGTCGCCCAACTCGTCAACTATTTTTAAGGATTCTAGGTAATTCTGAAGTGCCTCAGGATATTTTTTTTGATTGTCATAAAGATATCCAATATTGATATAACATTTAGCTATACTGCTCTTGTCACCGACTTCTTTAAATATTTTTAAGCTTTTATTGTAATTTATTATCGCTTCTGAATAATCTTTTTGTTCGTTATATATTAGTCCGATACTTAAATAACAACTAGCAATGCCGCGTTGATCTTTTACCTGTTCAAATATTTTTAAAGCAGCAATAAAATTATTTAATGCTTTTGAGGAATTGCCTTCATTTCTAAAAATAGCTCCGATACTTCGATGTGCATTGGCTATTCCTTTTTTGTATCCTATTTTTTCCGATAAAGCTAAAGTTTGTTTGGCATAATTTATTGCCTTTTCCGGATTGTTATCTTTATAACTTTTGAAGAGTTCATATAATAAGTTTGCAGCTGTCGTATCTTCTGTATGGTTTTTAAGTTTGTTGGTGAGAGAGTCAACGATGTGTTTATCTTGTGCTAAACAATTAAGCACAAAAAGCGAAGCTGCTAAAAGTAAGAGGGTTTTTTTCATATTCTTTTTATTTCTTGCAGTTACTTTTAATTTACGAATATCTAACGCTATTATACTCAACTAAATGTTCCATACTTAACGACTGTTGCAACGCTACTAAGCTAATAAATATAATCATTTGTGCCGTTAAGCATGATAGCTGTTATAATACGTTTTTTGTAATATCGATGATTAGTTTCGATCTTCCATTCTTCTGTTAAGAGATTAAGGTGGTGGTTCATTTTATTTTTGAAGTAGATAATTAAAATTGTTGATAATATTTATACAAGTTTTAATGTTTATTTTCATTAATAGATACTCATCATTATTTGTTTCAATTAAAATTGTAAATTGGCTTTTTAATTTAATTTACATTTAGGCTTTAATTAATAATTTATAATGAAACATTCTATTGCCTTAAAGATATTTGGTCTTGCTGTTTTTATTCTGTTGCTTATGATAGCCGTTGCGGTAGTCAATAGCATTGAAGTAATAAAGCTTGGCAATGAAGTCGAATCTATTGCACAAACGGATATGCCTATATCCGGTCATGCTGCTGATTTGAATGAGTGCGGACTACGGCGACGAATTGCCTTTGAGCGTTTGTATCGTGAATATGCTGCTCCAATTCCAGACACATCTGTTATAAAAGAAGCTGAGATCAATTTTAAAAAATTTACCCTTGCTGTTGCTAAAAAAATTGTACTATTAAGATCAGATTTAGATACCTTACCTGAACGTCGCAGGGATCAGGAAAACTTCGTACATGCAAGAGAGTTAGTTTCACAAATCGAATCCGCTTTTGAGCAACAATCAGATATTGCTATACGCGTATTGGAATCACGAAAAGCAAGAACTGGCAATGAGAACAAAGAATTGATGGAGATTAATGTGAAACTCCAGACAGTTATGCAAAATGACCGATCAGAATTGCAGGCCGTTGCGCTCACAATTGCTGAAGATGCTGTAGCTAGAGCTAAAAAGAGTGAATTGCGTGTGCTATGGAGCAGTCTTACAATTACCTTGCTTGCATTGTTTCTAGGGCTTTGGGGTGCCTGGGTTCTATCACGTAAACTGACTAATCCGATTTTACAATTGTTAAAATCCACGAAAGATGTGCAAGGTGGTAATCTTTCTGTAAACATTGCTAATTTGCCCGAAGATGAAATTGGACAACTTGGAGAAAGTTTAAATAAAATGATTGGAGAGTTACGTGAAAAACAAGCTTTACAAACTATAATCAGTACTTACATCGATCCACGTATTGTAGAAAAAATAATAATTCCTGGGCGAACTGAAATATTAGCAGGACAAAGGCAAATAATGACAATCATGTTTACCGATCTTGCAGGTTTTACGAAAATCGGAGAACAGCTTTCACCAACTGGATTGGTTAAATTAACGAATCGCTACTTCACTATCATGACGGAATGTATTCAGGCGGAACAAGGAATTATTGATAAATTTATTGGCGATGCAATCATGGCTTACTGGGGCCCTCCATTTGTGAAAGAGGAAGAACAGGCTGCAGCCGCTTGTCGGGCAGCATTAAGACAAAAAGAAGCCTTGATACAATTTAGAAAAGAATTACCTGAGTTATTAGGCTTGAGAAAAAATCTACCTG
Source organism: Chitinophaga pinensis (assembly GCA_943332105.1). Taxonomy (GTDB): domain Bacteria; phylum Bacteroidota; class Bacteroidia; order AKYH767-A; family OLB10; genus CAINEC01. Next base: position 4,030 of record CALQOD010000116.1, read on the forward strand.
AAATAGATATACGAATTGGTATTGCTACAGGTGAAGTAGTGGTGGGTAATATAGGAAGTGATACCGCCAGAAGTTACACTGTCATGGGTGACGTAGTTAATTTGGCTTCTAGACTTGAAGCCGCTAACAAACAGTATGGTACTGTAATTATGATTTCTGATATTACCTTGCGAATGGCAGAAACTCAAATTGAAGTTCGCGAATTAGATACGATTGTGTTTAAAGGAAAAACAGAGCCTGTAAAGGTTTACGAACTGCTTTCGCTTGAATGTGAATTGAGCACGGAGGAGGAAACTAAAGCTAAAAGATTTTCTGAAGGATTAGAAGCATATCGTAAACAAGACTGGTTAGCTTCAGAAGCTATCTTCAATGAACTGGTTGATAAATACGATGACAAGCCTTCGCATACATTTGTAAAAAGAATTGCCATGCTTGAAACGCATAATATTGGCAGTGGATGGGATGGAGTTTGGAGAATGAATACGAAGTAATTTTTTTTGAGACGAATTCTATAATTGCATACTAGCTGATAATATATAATTAATCCAAATGATACTAATATAATATTAAGCAGAAATAGCATGCTTAATTAATTTCATTTGCGGCTCCGCAAAATAGTGAATTAATATCGTTTTTTTTAGTGTGTATTACGTTTTTCGTGTAGGCGATATTGCAATGTGTTTTCCCTTAGAATTCTCAATATTTAAATTTATTAGTTCGCACATGCTTAATACATAATCGGTTCATGTTAGACTGTTGATGAATGGAATTGTGAAGCGATGGATCAACGCGAAGCCGAACCAGCGCACCAGTCGCGCCACATGGCATGCAACGCATCGTGGAAACGCTTGCCGTATGCAACGGTGTCGAGTAGGGCGGAAGCCCGTAACTTGGCACGTGCGCCTTTACGGAAATCAGTGAGGCGTGCACGATCACGCGCGAGCCCTGCCGCAATCATAGCGAACTGCTCGGGCGATTGTGCAATCCACTCGTCGCAACCCGTAGCCCGGAGTATGCTCGCACCAACACGCGCTGCATGTCGGTCGCCTTCGAGCGTCACAACTGGCACACCCATCCACAGCGCTTCGCAGGTGGTGGTGGTGCCGTTATAGGGTGTTGTATCGAGCGCAACATGCACGCGGTCGTAGAGTGCGAAATGATCGGCACTCAGCGCTGTGAAGGCAAGCGTCTCAACGCGATCTGGATCGATCCCGCCCGCCTCGAGACGAGCAAGTACGCTGCGTCGCGTCGTCTCATCGGCAATCGACTTTGATTTAACAAGCAGTCGCGATCCAGGAACCATCTCTAGCGTCTCGCGCCATAGACGGATTGTGTCGGGGCCAACCTTCGTTGTCAGGTTGAATGAGCCGAAGGTGATCGGTAGATCCTCCGTAGGCATCATCGGCTCGGGTGCCGCGTCTGAAGGTACATAGCAAAGAAAGCAAGGGTCGATGCGCATTAGGCGTTCGGTTGCAAATGATTCACTGCCTTTCGGATCGGTGATAGAGTCAACAATGCGCCAATCGACCGACGGGTGCCCCGTGGTATTTGGATATCCGAGTGCGGAGACGATAACCGGTGCGGGCTTACGATCGAGCGCAGAAAGGCGACCACCACGAGTGTGGCCCGACAACTCAACGAGCACATCTATCTTTTGGGCGCGAATCGCAGCATCGAGGCCGTTGTCATTAAGAATAGAGCACTCAACCCAAGTTGATGCTAGTGACTGGAATCGTATTCTCATAGAATCGCTTTGAGACATTGGAAGCGTCGAGAAAACGACGATGGTGTCATCAGCTCGACGCGCACGAAATATCGCTTCTGCAAAGTAGGCCACCGAATGCGTTCGGAGGTCGCCAGAAAGAATGCCGATTCGGAGCTGACGATCAGGTTCGGTGTCGAGAAGAGGTGGGTTTTGAGTGTCACGAACAATCTTGTCGCGATAGGCCCTATGCGCCGCGAATACTGTCGATGGAGCGCAAGAAGGGTAGTTCATAATAAACGCAAGCTTGGACAGAAGAATCGGATTGCTGCGGCTTCGCAACAATGACTCACGAACGAGAACAAGAGCCTCATCGAGCTGGTCGGCTGCCTCATATGCTGCTGCGGCGCAAATGATCATCTCGGGCCAATCAGGCCGGATTGCAAGTCCACGTCGACATATCTCAGCCGCGCCTGCCGAATCAAACAGCTCGGTACGAGCAAGTGCGA
>CALQOD010000117.1 GCA_943332105.1 Chitinophaga pinensis
AAAGGATCAAATGAACCAAGGAAATGACGCAATACTGAGGTTTTAACTTCTTCTCCTTTATAGATTCCGTAACCCTTGCTAGCAACTATAACATTATCTAACCCTTCTTCTTTAAGATTAATCATGTACACTTCCCATAAACTGTTATCTTCTTCACTTGGCACAACAGCAATTGCAATATCCTATACTTCGTCTTTAAAAATATCTTTTAACATTTTAATTTTCTTTTGTCCAATTTAAAACTTGTTCTACGTAAACCGGTAAATCCGTTAAAGTACCATCCGCATTTTTTTCGCCTCGTTTATGACCTAAACGAACGAACACAATATTTTCGTCCGGTATGACACAAATATATTGGCCTAATATTCCGCGACAATAAAATACTTTTTTGCCTGAATAATTTCCGATCCACCATTGATACCCATAAATAGCATTGGGCTTTCCATTGTTATCTAACGGATAGGGGGTAACGCTTTCAGCAACATAGGATGAATCAACAATTTGTTTCCCCTTCCAGTTGCCTTGATGTAAGTACAAAGATCCTATTCGTGCGAAGTCTCGTGCATTCGAGTAAAAACAGCAATATGCTTTTTCAGTTCCCTCTTTTTTATCAAGACTCCATTGTGCATCATGCACAGCATTAAGAGGCTGCCATAATTTTTGAGCTGCATAATCAGCAACTTTTTCTCCCGTAGCCTTCTCAACCACCAAAGCTAGTAATTGCGATGCGCCACTTTGATAATTGAATTTTTTACCTGGCTCTCCAACAATATCCTGCTTTAGTATTAACCCTTTTAAATCATCACCATAGTAAGCTTCTGTTGTTGGCCCCAACGGATTGAGATAAGATTCTTCCCAGCTTAAGGCTGCCGACATCGTTAACAAATGTCGTATAGTAAGTTTATTCCGATTACCCACTTTATAGTCAGGAATAAAATCGTAAACCTTCTGATCTAAGCTTTTAATCTTTCCTTCTTTTAATGCAATGCCTGTTAATAAACTAATAAAACTTTTTGCCATCGAAAATGAATTCGTAAGCGAGGAATCGTTGTAGCCATCCCAATAATATTCATTTAAAACCGAATCGTTTTTGAAAACCAAAAAAGCAATCGACTGATACTGTTTCAGTGTAGCTTCTAGCTTTTCAGGCATTGGCTTTTTGTTATAATTAACAGCAGTTGGCCATTCAATAGGATTAGTCGTTTTTACAATACGAGTTTCAAACAAATCCAAATCGTCAATGCCAACAAAATTATAAACCAGCGTTTTGAACAAATACGTTTTTCCGCTCACAAAAATGAAGAGCGAAATCAATAATGCAATTAATGCAATTGCTTTAAATATAAATTTAAAAATTTTCATGCAGACTTGATACTATCGTTTTCTATCCAAGGTAAAGTATGGTTAGGAGGTGTTTGAATACTGAAATTAAATAATTCCTGCATATGCAATAATACTTTTGCTTTAACTTCTTCAATATCTATTTCACGACCTAATTCCTTCTGTAATGAAGTAACTCCTTTATCGGTAATGCCACATGGCACAATCATATTGAAGTAACTTAAATCGCTGTTCACATTAAATGCAAAACCGTGCATGGTAACCCATCTACTACAACGCACACCAAACGCACAAATCTTTCTTGCTCTAATCGGATCTTCAATATCTAACCATACTCCTGTCAATCCAGGAATTCTACCAGTTGTTACACCATAATCCGCGCAGGTTAAAATAATGGCCTCTTCTAGAAATCGTAAATACTTATGAATATCATTAAAGAAAAAGTCCAAATCAAAAATAGGATAACCTACTAATTGTCCTGGACCATGATAGGTAATATCTCCTCCACGGTTAATCTTATAAAATGTTGCTTGTTTTGCTTTTAGAATATTCTCATCAGCAAGTAAATGATTTGCCGAACCACTTTTACCTAACGTAAAAACATGTGGATGCTCACAAAATAAAAGGTAATGTCGTGAAGGGATTTGATGCGCTGGTTCTTTATCCCTATTAAGCATTTTATCATCAACAATACTTGTCAACAATCGCTCCTGCAAATCCCAGCACTCTTTGTAATCGATACTATCTAAATCGTGAAAATATACCTGCTGCTTCATAGCATCAATTCTTGCTTATATTAACTATTATTCTAAAACGGGCTCTACCCAATCGCCATGCTGCTTAATCAAATTAATCAAGGCATCCACTGCTCTTTCCGCCTGAATACTTTTTGTAACTACTTCTTTCCCTTTGTAAAGTGTAATCTTACCCACACCTGAGCCAACATAACCATAATCTGCATCCGCCATTTCACCTGGGCCATTAACAATACAACCCATGATACCAATTTTAATTCCTTTCAGATGACTTGTGCGGGATCGTATTTTAGCAGTTGTCTCTTGTAAGTCGAACAGTGTTCTACCACAACTAGGGCAACTAATATATTCTGTTTTTGAAATTCTTGTTCGTGCAGCTTGTAAAATGCCGAATGCTAAACTATTAATCATTTGCGGAGATGCACTCCCGTTAGCGCGAAGAAACAATCCGTCACCCATTCCATCTAATAACAAACCACCGGCATCAGTTGATGCATATATTTGATAATCTTCATTATTATTAATTGCATAATCGCGTTCAATAATTACGGGCAACTTTAACCCCTTTGCAGAAAACTCAATAATTGCCCTTCGGATAGAAGGCATTGCATGCGTATTAATTGAAAATAACACTATTACTGTATTCTTTGGAAGCTTATCAAATAACACTTCATTTAATTTATTGGCATCACAACGGATAAAATTCATTTGCGAATGAAAACTTGTTTCATCATTTATCGCCGATCCATTTATGATTGGGTATTTTCTATCGTGATTAGTAAGATTAATCCATTTGTCATAATTGTAAATCACTCCTAAGGTGCCAGGAATTTCAAAATCAATCGTGTTTTTTCCAGCAAAAATATAATCACAAGCTAGATCAGAAATATTCCATTTATCAAGATTAATTTGATAATTATAACCAATTGCAAATAATGATGCTGCTGTTATTTTATCATGCTTGGAGTAGTCGGCAATAACAACCGGCACATTTTCACTTCCTATATTTTGAACATTATCAGTTACCCTTTTAGTATATTCAAAAGGCGAATAAGGTAATCCTTCTACTTTAGGTAATTCAATACCGTTAGCATTGATGATTGATAGTTTATTTGACAAGGAAATTATTTCGTCGTGTCCTTGGCGATTTAAATAGCGATTTACCAACGCTTTCGCAACGGGTATTTCGAACTCTGGATCTTCTGTAAGCGATACACGAATAGTATCTCCAATACCATCTTCCAGCAATGTTCCTATTCCTTCTGCTGATTTAATTCTTCCATCTTCTCCTTCACCAGCTTCTGTAACTCCTAAGTGAAGCGGATAATTCATGCCTTCTGCATTCATACGGGCAATCAACAAACGATAAGCTTGCACCATCACTTGTGGATTACTTGATTTCATACTTAGTACGATATTGAAATAGTTTTCAGACTCACAGATGCGTAAAAACTCTAAAGCCGATTCAACCATTCCATGCGCGGTATCACCGTAGCGACTCATAATACGGTCACTTAAGGAGCCATGGTTTGTCCCTATGCGCATTGCAGTTCCGTATTCTTTACAAATTGTTACCAAAGGAATAAAGCGTTCACGAATACGATCAAGCTCTGCATTATAGGCTATATCGGTATATTCAATTTCTTCAAACTTCTTTTTATCTGCAAAATTGCCTGGATTAATACGAACCTTCTCAACTATTCTTGCTGCCACTTCGGCTGCATTAGGTGTAAAATGAATATCAGCTACTAACGGTGTTGTGTATCCTCGTTTTTTAAGCTCGGCTTTAATATTTGCCAAGTTTTTGGCTTCATTAATACTTGGAGCTGTAATTCGCACTAACTCACATCCTGCCTCTATCATTCGTATCGACTGTTCAACGGTAGCAATGGTATCCATTGTATCGGTAGTAGTCATACTCTGTACGCGGATAGGGTGATTATTCCCAAGAAGTAAATCGCCAATTTTTACTTCTCGTGTTAAAAGACGTTGGTAGTTTGTTAAGCTATTGCAGTATAACCCTTCGAGGTTGTTTTTCATTCGTACAAAGTTAATAGAGTAATAATTGTAAATTTAAACAAATAAATTCGTTGATTGGTTTTGCGGAAAAATAAAAAGTCCACCTTAGTGGACTCTTATTTATCTTTTATTGCTAAAACTCTTTTTGAGTTACAAAATAGTCATTAAGAGGGTCGAGAACAAAATCAATCCATCCATTTCCGCTTCTGTCGGCAATATCCTGTGATGGGAAATCCGTGTGAATAAGCACCACATCTGTTCCAGCAGAATGCGTCTTCAGTTTAATATTCACCTGCGACGGCTTGGTACTCTTACTCCATTCTACAGGTTTCCAGCTAAAGCTTAACTCCTGAGCAGGAACAAAAGCAGTGACTTCTCCTTCCACATCGCCATCAAACCACTCGAAATGTCCTCCAACTTGATTTTCAACGATACTTATTCCACCACCCCATGCGGCAATAATTCCTGAATCTGTTAATGCTTCAAACACTTCCTGTGGAGTAGCATATATAACATAAGTAGTCTTATAGGTAAAACTATCGGCCATGACTATACGAATTTACTTTATGAATGAGATTTGACTAGTATATTGTTGATTATTAAAGAAACATCTTAAAAGGTAAACACCATTAAGGTCACTATTATTAATTGTTAACTGATGTTCTCCTACTATTAAATTTTGATTAACAATATTTTTAATTAACCTTCCTGTTACATCGTACAAATCAATTTTTACATCTTGATTTTTTGGTAAATGAAATTTAATATTAGCAACATCAGTTGCAGGATTCGGGAACATACTGAAGGAATAAGCGCTTTCTAAATCATCATTGATTCCTGTGTAATTTCCGGATATATTGATATCATCGATGTAAATGTTATTTCCTAAATAATTTACATATTCGAAGCGAGCTCTTACACTTGGCTTATTAGTAAATGTACTTGAGGAAAGACTAATTACTTCTGTTCTCCACTGTGATGCATTAGGAACAAATGGACTTATCTGTGCATTAGCCGTTGCAAGTGTAGACCCTTTTTTCAAATAACGTTGAGACCAGGTATCGCCACAATTAGTGCTAAAGTAAACATGCAGTTCCGATGTATCTGACAAACTGCGCGAAGCAAAGGCAACTGTAAAACTAAATTGCACCTGATTGTAATTCGTGAAATTATAAATAGGAGATAATAACTCATCCACACTTCCTGATGAGTTACCTGTCATGTTATCTACACGAGCAGATTTTGTTCCTGTTGCAGCTGCAAGCGATGTTATTGCCCAGGTATTATTATTATTTTGATTAATCACCTCCCAATCACTACCAGCAAAAGTTAATGTTTCAAATCCTTCTGCAAATGGAATTAATGCTGTTCCAGGACTTGGCAATACATTCACATGTGCGATACGTACTAGTGAATCGCTGCCTAAGCTATTTGTAACAACCAAATTCACATCATAAACTCCGGGTGTATTATAAAATATCGCTGGAGAGGAGGATGAATCTGTTGATGGAGTTCCTCCAGGGAAATACCATGTACGACTAGTGACATCTCCATTCCATGATTTATCGTTAAACGTTATTGTATTTCCAATACAGATATAATTTTTTTCTACAGCAAAGTCTGCTATAGGTGCGCATGCTGTAACTACGTGTCCACTTTCAGTTCCTGTTGCTAATAAATTAGACAAAGTGCCTAAATTATCACGGCCACCAGGTGACGACTGAAGCGCTACATGCATAGCATCTTTTTGTCCTTCAGTAAACATTTTATGGCAACTTGCATAGTCCATATAATTTTGCACATTATCAATTTGACCACAGGTATTTTGTGCTGTATTACATGAAAAATTTGCAACTCCTATCGTATTTGGCGTATCTCCAATACCGTCATCAGTTCCGCAATTACTTGCTAAGCCTGGATTATTGGTAGAACCCCAAGTATGAGGTAAATTAAGCCAGTGCCCAACTTCATGCGACAATGAACGCTCATTATAATTAGAATTATTTGCAGTACCGAAACTACC
>CALQOD010000118.1 GCA_943332105.1 Chitinophaga pinensis
AAATGCGGTAATTCGTAATTGAGAATAATGCTGAATCAGCTTTTCTATTTGATTTAATTTTTCTGCTTTCAAATTTTCATTCTTGATAGTATTGATTTGCTTTTTGATAACAAATAATTTATTCATTGTTGCTTCAAATGAATACTTATTTCCATTATAAATTATATCATCAATACTTTTTAAAATTGATTTGCCTTCTGCTTCTTGACTCCATTTTTGATACGTCAAATTATCTAAATCGACATTTGAATTAGGAATTCCTTTTTCTATAATTTGAAAATACTCTGTTGTAGAATTATTATCAGGTGCCACTCCGAATCCTTGGCATTTATGCATTGAACGACTATCTGCAGCTAATTCCTGAAAAGTTTTTCCAGTTGTTGAATCAATCCCAGCAATAGATACTTTGATTAAGGAGTCAGTAATGGTAGTGTCGTTTTTATCAAAAATATTCCAGAGTAGTGCGTTCGATTTCCAGGGTTTTAAATTTACAAGTTCATTTGATTTCAATGGATTTAATTCAGGATACAAATAGATTTTATACTTCTCGTCTCCCGCCAATGTATAAGCCATTTTAGCAAGCATCGCGCTAGCAATGTGATGTCCGTGACCTGCACGTTTATCTGCAGGAAAACGACAAATAATTATATCAGGTTGTGTAATACGAATAGCTTGAACTAAATCCTTCAGAAGCGTACTTTCATCCCAATGCTCAAATGTTTCTGGTGCTGATTTAGAAAAACCAAAATCATAAGCATGACTGAAATATTGTTCGCCACCATCAACGCTTCTTGCTTTTAATAATTCTTGTGTTCGAAGCATCCCCAACTCAATACTTTGCTCAGATCCAATTAAATTTTGCCCACCATCACCACGCGTTAGTGAAAAGTAAATGGTTCGATAATGTTTTCCTTTAGCTAAATATCCTATCAGCAAATTATTTTCATCATCAGGATGCGCAGCAATGTATAAAACAGTTGTTGTGTTTTTTAATTTTTGTAAATCACTCTTTATTGAATAAGCTGTTTGAGAATATCCGAAGTGAAATAATACAAGCAGTAAGAATAATAAGGCTACTTTTTTCATTGTTTCATCAAACGGTAATTAAAATACTGATCATTTATTTTGACTTGAAGAAGATATAAACCATCTTTCAATTCATGAATATCGGTATTCTGATTTTTCCCTGATTTTACAACCTGACCTACATTGTTTTTTATTAACCATGAGTAAGCATCAGTAGATTCTATATTAAAATGACTCGAAACTGGATTAGGAAATAATCGAGGCGATTGATAATCGATATTGCTCACATTCGTAATACTGCTACACGATGGAATGGTCAATCCAAGAAGTTGCGCACTTGCATAGAATGATTGGTAAAATTGATTGGTGATAGCAGCATCATGAAAGACAACAAAATTCTCATCGTTTTTTGTTTCAGCGCTCAACGACCAATTATGCGAACCACTTCCAACAGTTGGATCACTTGCATTATTACAAGCATCAGCAATTACAAATTTATGGTGATAAACATAGGTCAATGTAAACGTCAATAATTGGTTCATAAGATAAGGCGCCATCATCGATTTAGGAGCATAACTAGAGCTGAAGTTATCAAGAATGCCTGCAACATAAACTCCTCTGTTATACGCAGCAATTATACTATCTGCGATTGAAGTTCTTGTAAAAGCATAAACACCAAAATTTAAATTCGTATTGGCAGAGCTAATAATATCTAGTAAATGTGATTCAGTTTGATCGCTTGGAGAAAAATAAACTTCCAATTGTTTTCCATCAACAGTAAAAACATGCTGCGTATTGTTGGTTTTATAAGGACCAAATTTAGAATTGATAGGATCAGGTTGCATTCCCGTACTTCCCCACATCTCATTAAACTCAGTTAAAAAGGCTTGAGCTACTTGTTTGCTTTGAATAAAAACAATGTTATTATAGTCGTTTATTAATTGCTGCTCTGTCCAATTGCATGATCCAGAAAATACAATTGTTTTCGAAGTATCTGGATGGTTGATATCAATGACCATAAATTTATTATGCATGATACCATACTGTGATGAAGAAGGACTTCCTATTGTTGGAATATTAGGATTAAGTGTAGTCAGTCCAGTATTTGATGAACTACTATTGTAAACCCACCTGATTTGCACGCCTCGATTATAAGCATTATTAACAGCTTGCCCAATATTACTGGTATTAGTTCCAGTCGTAAAATTGTACATTGCAATATCAACAGAATACATTGCTCTGTTTATATACGCTGCAATGGTATCATCAAAAGCATCGTTGAGATAAATTGCATCAGTTCCATTTGATACAGATGTGTTGACAGGTTGATTAAAATAAACTTTTACAGTCTGTGCATAAGATTTATTCTTAACAGATAAAAATATTATGCAAACAAGTAAAAAATGGTGTAATTTCATTGATGTTGGATGTCAAGCAAAGTTAATTGAAATGTGCTTATGCAATGCCGTTAATTCTAAGATAAAAGTTATTTTTGTGAATGAAAGATTTTAAAAAGTACTTTACAACTTCGGCAGCTGCAGCTGATGTTTATAATGCGCTAACCAATCCAATGGTCATTGAGTTATGGTCGGGAGAAGAAGCTACGATGTCGGAAACCCCGGATTCTGAATTTTCGATCTGGGAGGGGAGTATAACCGGTAGAAATCTAGCTTTTGAGAAGAATAAAATGATTCAGCAGCAATGGTATTTTGAGGAGCAGGAAGAACCGAGTATTGTTACTATTAAACTTCACGCATCTGACCCAGGAACATCTATTGAGCTACGACATACCAATATTCCTGATGAGCACTTTGAAAATATTACGGAAGGATGGACAGAGTCGTATTTCGCTTCTGTATGTGAATTTCTCGATGAATTATAATTCTTTGTCAGAATTTAATTCTTCCTCTGAATTTTCCTTTTTTGCTTTCTTTGAACCATCATAAATTTCATACTTCAAAAAACGACATTCGATGGGTCCGTTGTACAAAGGAATTTTACGTGTTGTTCTTAGTCCAATAAATTTCGCCACTTCTAAATTACCGGTAAAAATCCAGCAAGTCCAGCCTTTCAATTCTTGCTTCATCACATCACCCATTTTTTGATACATGGCTAAAATATCTTTAGGTTCTATTCTTAATCCATAAGGAGGATTGCAAATTAATGTTCCTGTATCGCTGGGTTTTTTGAATCGCTCAAACTGATTTTTGCGAACGATAATCGTATCACTTAATCCTGCATTTTCAATATTCTCTTTTGCTTTTTCAATCACCGCACCACTGATATCAGAACCATAAATTTTTATGGATCCCGCAGGTTTCTCATTATAAATTGCATCGTTATAAATCGACTTCCAAAGCTTGGCATCAAAGTCATTCCACGTTTCAAATCCGAAGCGATGTTTAAATTTATTAGGAGCAATGTTACGCATGATCATCGCTGCTTCAATCAGAATTGTTCCGCTACCACACATATAATCGGCAAGCGTACTTTCTTTATCCCAGCCGCTGGTTATCACTAACGCTGCAGCCAATGCTTCATTTATGGGTGCTTGATTGGTATAGTCGCGGTAGCCACGTTTATGCAACGATTCTCCAGAGCTATCAAAAGAAAGTGTACACTGATTATCGTAGATATGAAGGTGTATGCGTAAGTCGGGTTGCTCCGTATCTACATTCGGGCGATCATCGTATTTGTCTCTGAACTGATCAACTATAGCATCCTTCGCTTTCAACGAAACATACTGCGAATGCGTCATGTTAGATAAGTTCAGAGTGGTATTTATTGCAAACGTTTGTTCTAATGAAAAGTGCTCGCTCCAATCGATTGCCTGAATATTATCGTACAACATCTCTTCATCAGAAGCTTCAAAAGTGGTGTATGGTTTTAAAATACGAAGAGCAGTACGGCAATGTAAATTAGCTTTGTACATTAAGGACTGATCTCCTTCAAACTCAACGGCTCTTGTTAACTCACGAATGCTAGTAGCTCCTAATTGGGCTAATTCTTCCGCTAAAATGGACTCACATCCGGCAAATGTTTTGGCAACTAAAATCACGATAAATCTATTGTGTAAAGATAGGTTTAATGTGGTAATTGAACAATATGTGAGAGGGGTATAAAAAACGAGCTTGGGGCAATGAATTTAACGTTTAGCAGCTTCAAGAAGTATCGGGTTTTTAGCACAAAAGTTTAATTGAATTCCTACAGTTAAACCTTTGCCAAATGTTTCATTGAAGCACTTCCACCGCCATCTTACCAATCCGACGTTGTGCGTTCGTGTTTCTTTGTCCTTATAGTATTAGTTGGTTATAAGAATAGCTAAAGTAATTTGCTTTAGCTATTCCTATAAAAACTTTATTTATACTTATTTTGAAGCGTCACTATAAAATGTAATAGTTGGGGTGCCAACTACGCCGGCATCTACCATTATTTTTTTAAGTGCTGGGTTAGCCATTCTCGCTTTTGCTTTGGTTATGTCAATTACTTCAAAAACAACATACACTAAATTGGGGTCATCCACACCTCTTCCGAGGAATAAATCGTTCATGCCATTTTCGGATCTTGTGGCTATTCCTTCGGCATCATATCCTTTAAGCCAAATATCAAAATCTTTTACTTTATGGACGATTTCCAAGCGGGCACCACCAGTTTTTTGATTTTCTGTATTGTATCTTATTATGCTATAGAAATTTGCTATAGGTTTAGAAATTACGCCTAATTTTCCCATAACATCCTTTAATCTCGGATCAATGATAAATGATTTTGCTTTTGCCATATCTGGCGCCGCAAAAGACATTTTAATGTCATTTGGTTTATCTGCAGATTTTTCAAGTGATATAAAAGATAAGTCACTTGCCTGTCTTGCTGCTGAATCAGTATCAAAACCTGGACGCCATAAACTGTAATCTTTTATGCCATGATAAATAACTAACATATTCATTGGAAGTGAGGGGCCAGTCTTAATAGGCTCTGCAACGGTTGTTGTTGTGCTGTCTGTGGTTTCGACTGCAGTTGTTGCTTTGTTTCCATTATTGCAAGACATTATAACCAACGTTATACTGAATGCAATTAGCAAATTTATTTTTTTCATTTTTATTTTGTTTATATACTACCTACTATGAACGGTTTTCGGCTTCTCCGTATTATTGTGAAGATAATAATATAAACTACATCAAGTCTGTAACTTCACAAGGAATGACGTACAACGTTTTGCCTTTAGTTTGTAATTTACATAAATATAGAATAATTTAACTAAAAAAGGAAACGGGTGAACTAAAACGTTTTGTAGGTGCTGTTATGGTACGTTGCAAATATATTGTCGAAAGGCAACTTGAACACACATGTTATAGACTTTTTAAAACAGAAATATTTATTAACAGCACTTTTTTTTTATCATAAATTTCCTTAAATTTAGTCTTAATTAATTCTTAAACTATGTTAACAAAAGATCGATATTCCAAAACATTTCTTGTGATGTCTGGGAGTGCATTATTGTCAGCTTACTTTTATAGAAACGGGAAAGGGAACTTAGCGGCAGCAGCATTCATTCCATTCATATTTTCAAGTGGCTACCTAGCTTATTTATTCACTCAACCCGCAAAATTACATTTGTCTGATGAGCAAAAAATGCGAC
>CALQOD010000119.1 GCA_943332105.1 Chitinophaga pinensis
ACAACTATATCCCAGTTATTTTGTTGAGGAAAGTAGTATTTCGCATCGCCGGTAATTGTTTTTAAATCGATGAACATACCAGGTGCAGAACTATCATCTTCATACTCCTTACGTTGATTATTTTGCCATCCAAAAACAGTTCTTAAATTTCCCTTTCCTATAAAATAACTGCCTAAAGATGAAATCTTATAGTGATTCACTCGCTGAAAAGACAAATCTATATTTCTCGTTAAGGCATCTCCGTTAAAAACAGAATTACCATCATGATTCAAAAACAATCCATTCGAATCTCGCTCCCCTTCTATCATACCAAACTGCGCCTGATAAGAACTAAAATGAAAATGCTGATACCCCCATTTCTTATTAATGCCTACCATTATACTAGAATTATCTTCATTAAAAGCAGAATTATAAATCACCTCTGTAGGTGTTGAATAAGCTGCTGCATTTTTATATGTTTTTCTTATACGCCATACCAATCCATTCTGATTACCTTCGGCCATTACTCCAGCAACATATAGTTTATTGTTTGATTGATACTGACTAATCAATTCGCCTTTTATTGTTCCCAATGGTGCAGGAAACGGTTCAAGAATATTAATTACACCGCCAATAGCATCTGAACCAAACAAGAGAGAAGATGGACCTTTCAAAACCTCTATTCTGTCTGCCGAAAACTGATCAATTTCTAATCCATGTTCATCGCCCCATTGTTGTCCCTCCTGACGAACGCCTTCGTTAATACTAACGATATGGTTATACCCCAAACCACGGATAACAGGTTTAGCAATACCTCCTCCACTAGAAATTGATGAAACACCTGCTACCTGAGTAAGCGCTTCTGTAATATTTGTTGCAGCAGTATTTTGAATCTGTGATTTTTCAATCGGATCAACACTTAAGCTCGATTGTGCATGATTCGTAGCAAACGCAGAGCCTGTTATAACTACTTCATCTTTCTCTAAAACCTGTGGCGAAAGAAATAACTCAACTGATGTTATTTCAGTCGTCAATTCTAAATAATTAGTGATACTGCCATATCCGAACATCCTCACTTGTAGCATCATTTTTCTGTCAGGGAAATTCGTAAGTCGGAACTCACCTTTTTCATTGGTAATAGCACCAATTTTTAATTCGGGAATTATTACAGAAGCACCTTCAATTGCTTCCTTGGTGTTTTTATCTAACACTTTGCCTTTTAAGATTAACTGAGACTTCGCATCGCTGCATATTAGAATAGCAACAATGAAAAAGAAAATTCTTTTCATAGATAGATTGGATTAAAAAATTAAAAACTAATGATTGATTTATAAAAAACAAATCAAAATGCTGGCGGACCTTTATTAGAAAATGAAAGCGTAAAATAAATACACTTTAAATCCAAGGCACAAAATAAAATTACAATAAAAGCAAGTTGAATAAAACAAAAGCTTTTAATTCCATTGTACAAAATCGGATCACCTATCAAATCAAATATCAAGCAATGTTCGTGTTCAGCAGAAACGTCACTCTCGTGCTCATGGCAAACAACATCAATTGTATCATGATGACCAGAAAGCTCATGCCATAACTCACGCGGCACAAACAGCTGCAAGCATAAAGCAATCAACAACCAACTCGTAATTTTTTGCATCTGTTATCTGCTATTAATTTTCAAAAGCGTATTGAATAAGATTTGCACCCATCTTTAATGCTTTCGTTCTATTCTCCTGAGAATCTCTGTGGACTTCTATATCTTCCCAGCCATCCCCCAAATCACATTCATAATCATAAAAGCAAACTAATCGTCCGTTATATATCAATCCGAGTCCTTGAGGAGCTTTATCATCATGCTCATGAATTTTTGGAAGCCCATTAGAAAATTCGAATTTTTGATGATACATCGGATGATTAAAAGGCAATTCAACAAAAGTCAGTTCGGGAAAAACTTTCTTCATTTGCGGACGAATAAACTTATCCATTCCATAGTTATCTGAGATGTGTAAAAATCCACCACCAATTAAGTACTTTCTTAAGTTATCCGCCTCTTGCTGCGTAAACACAACGTTGCCATGTCCTGTCATATGCACAAATGGGTAATTGAATAAATCAGGACTCCCTACTTCAACTATTGCTTGCTCAGCATTAATTGTTGTTCCTAAATTCTGATTACAGAAACCAATTAAATTTTTTAATGATGTTTCAAGATTCGCATACCAATCGCCACCCCCATTATATTTTAACAATGCAATTTTAACAGTAGGCTCTGTTGGTGTAGTAGCCGACACAAAAAACACTAAAAATAATAAGTATCCTAAAACTTTTTTCATCAATCAAATTTAGTGTTTTACAATTACAAATCTTGAGCGAGGGCATTGAAAACTGCGCAGGCATAAATACCAGCTGTTTCAGTTCGTAATCGAGACTCACCTAATGACACAGGAGAATAATTATTACTAATAGCTAATTGAATTTCCTGTTCTGAAAAATCACCTTCTGGTCCGATTAACAAGATTGTACTTTTTTTACCAATCACTGATTTTCCAAAATCATTTTTTTCTGATGATTCGCAATGCGCAATAAATTTATTTTCGGTGGAGTTCGACTTGATAAAATCTTCAAACTTAACAATAGAGTTTAATACTGGAAATTTAAAATGATGCGACTGCTTTGCTGCAGCAACAATTACTTTATTTAATCGCTCAGTCTTTATTTCTTTGCGTTCAGAATATCGACAAAGCAAAGGAGTAATTTCTGCAATACCCATTTCAGTTGCTTTCTCTAAAAACCATTCAAAGCGATCGATATTTTTTGTTGGAGCTATTGCTATGTGTAAATTTTTGTCGCCGATTTTTTGAGTTATCTCTTCTATTATTAGAACCAACGATTTTTTCGAATCAACATTAATTAATTCGCCTTTGAATAAATGTCCTAAGCCATCGGTTAGATGAATAATATCTCCATTACGCATTCGTAATACTTGTGCAGCATGGTATGATTCTTCTTGTGAAAGAATCACTTCGCCATTTAAAATTAAATTATTACAAAAAAATAGTTGCATAGGAATGAAAAAGGGGCATTATTTCTAACGCCCCTGTGTTTTGATTATTGTTATTAAGCTACTACTGCGGAAGCAGGAGCAGCTGCAAGAATTTCCGGACTTGCGCTATCAGCATACTGCGCAAAGTTCTTAACGAATTTATTAGCTAATTCATTGGCCGTATGATCGAAGGCTGCTTTATCTGCCCAAGTTAAGCGTGGATTAAGAATCTCAGCTGGGACTCCTGAACAAGACTTAGGAACACTTAAACGGAAGATTGGCAGCTCTTCAAATTCTACATTATCAAATTCGCCATTTAATGCCGCAGTAATCATCGCACGCGTATAACTCAGCTTCATACGAGACCCTACACCATAAGAACCACCAGACCACCCAGTATTTACTAACCATACTTTGATTTCAGGATTGTCATTTAATTTCTTTCCTAATAACTCAGCATATTTAGCTGGATGAAGTGGAAGAAATGCTTTTCCGAAGCAAGCAGAGAATGTTGTTGTTGGCTCTGTAATTCCCATTTCAGTACCTGCAACTTTAGCAGTATAACCAGAAATGAAGTGATACATTGCTTGTCCGTTATCTAAACGACTGATTGGAGGCAATACTCCAAAAGCATCGCATGTTAAAAAGAAAATATTTTTTGGTTTCTTTGCTATAGAAGGATAAACTGCATTATCAATATGATTGATTGGATAAGCAACTCGAGTATTTTCTGTTTTCGAAATACTATCGTAGTCAACAGTGCTTGTACCTTCGTAGCATTCGATATTTTCTAATAATGCTCCGAATTTAATTGCCTTGAAAATTTGTGGTTCTTTTTCAGCAGATAAATTCACACATTTAGCATAACATCCACCTTCAAAGTTAAATACTGAATCATCACTCCAACCATGCTCATCATCACCAATTAACCCGCGATTAGGGTCAGCACTTAATGTGGTTTTACCAGTTCCAGATAATCCGAAGAATAATGCCGTATCACCTTCCTTTCCTATATTAGCTGAACAATGCATACTTAACACACCTTTATGATGAGGTAAAACATAATTCAATACTGTAAAGATTCCTTTTTTAATTTCACCTGTATAACCAGTTCCACCAATCAAAATCATCTTCTTCGTAAAGTTGATGATAGCAAAGTTGTGCTGACGGGTTCCATCAATTGCAGGGTCTGCAAGGAAGCCTGGAGCATTTACAATTGTCCACTCCGGATCAAAAGTCATTAATTCATCCTGCGTAGGACGCAAGAACAAATTATTAACGAAAATATTTTGCCATGGGTGTTCCGTAACTACACGCACATTTAAACGATAGCGTGGATCAGCGCATGCATAAGCATCACGCACATAAACCTCACGATTGGTTAAATATGCTTGCATTCTTTGGAAAATATGCTCAAACTTGGCTGCATCAAATTTAAAATTGATATCTCCCCACCAAATAGTATTTTCTGTTTCAGCATCCACCACACAAAACTTATCTTTTGGTGAACGACCAGTAAACTCACCTGTATCAATTGCTAAAGCGCCAGTATCTGTTAACGAACCCATGCCTAACATGATAGTTTCTTCTACCAGTTCAGCAGGCGTTAAATTCCAATGCGCCATGGCTACATTTTTTAAACCTAAAGACTCTAAAGAAGCATTTGGGTTCTTAGTTCCGTAATTGTTCATATTGGTTTAATGAAAGTTTGTGCAAAGTAAGGGAAAAATCTTACTTGCGTCAATGAAAATCATTCAATTTTCTTTATTTAAAACGGCTTGGCTTATTCTCTTCAATTTGAATAATCTGATTGCCTTCAAACAGGTTTTTCAATCCTTTTATAAAGTCGGTTTGCTCGTTCAAATTCAGCTCATTAAGCGAAAATTCGCAATCATATTCGCCTTCACGGCCCCATGCAAGTGTTCCATATTTAACCAGTTTGCCTGATTTTTCTTTGAAGGAATTAATATATCCATCCAACATTGTCTTCCCATTTGGATCGATTCCGGCACCTATACTGGCAAATGTAACTAACAATCGGATATTCTTTTCCATTGAAGCTGGGGGCATTTCTGTTTGTTCTGCTTGTTTAGATTCCTCTAATTCGGTAATTGTGATTGAGCTAGCTTTTTTTGATGGATTACAGGCTATCGTAAAGAAAGCCGCGGCAAATAGAAGTGATCTCATTTTGTTTTATTTGTTTTTACTGCGTGTAAAAATACAAGAATCCAAGCAGTAATCATTAATACTCCACCAATTGGTGTTATTGGACCCAAGAAATAAACGTTAAAACCAGTTAGTGATTGCGTTGATAATAAATAAATACTACCGCTAAAAAACAAAATCCCTAGAATAAGA
>CALQOD010000120.1 GCA_943332105.1 Chitinophaga pinensis
CATGAAGTAGAGTACGGCTCAAATGTTCGTGAGGCTCCTGAGCGTGGTAGACTATCAGGCATGTTGTTTCCAAACGAGCGCGATTTAGGAGCGAAACTTACCATCCAAGGACCTAAAATAGGCATATGGAATTGGCTAAAATTAGATGTAGCTTTAGTAGCAGGTGTAAGCTCTCCGGATGCCAATAAATTTACAAAGGATTACGACAATCATAAAGATCTAATTGGACATTTATCAGTGAACAGAAGTAATAGAAGTGAAGATTTGAAATATGGTTTTGGAATTTCTTATTATGGAGGTTCGAATGGAAACAATAATGATACATTGTATTCTATTGCAACGGATGCCAATGGAGACAAGTATTTCAAAGCAAATGTCGTTAGTGATTTAGGATTTACTAAAAAAGAATATTTCGGGGCTGATTTCCAGCTACAAAAGGATTTTCGCTGGGGGATTTTTACAGCCAAAGCTGAATATATTCAAGGAACTCAACCAGGAATTGCAACATCTACAAAATCGTTCATGGAAAAGCCGACCAGCTTTATCTACTCAAGAAATTTCAATGGAGCATATTTTACTTTAGTTCAGAATATTACAAAAATTAAATCTCAACTAATCTTGAAATATGATTGGTATGATGAAAATGCAGATGTAGAAGGAGATGAAATTGGCAAAACATCTACATTAGGTATTGCAACTAACGCTACTGACTTAAGATATGATACATTCGGTTTTGGCGCAGCATATTTAATTGACAACAACACTAAAGTGGTAGCTTATTATGATATCATTCAAAATGAAAGCTCGGAAAACCTTAAGTATTATACACAAGATATAAATGACAATATTTTCACTTTACGTTTCCAATATAAATTCTAAAAACTTTAAAAAATAAATATCATGTTTAAAAAATTATTAGCTGTTATTCTTGTTGTAAGCAGCAACTTAACATTCGCACAAAAAATAGTTATTAAAGGTAGCGATACGGTTTTACCTCTTAGCCAAAAGGAAGCCGAGCAATACATGAAAACCAACAAAGGTGTAAACATCAGTGTTGTTGGAGGCGGATCGGGAGTTGGTATAGCAGCATTAATTGATGGAAACACCAACATCGCAATGTCATCGCGTCCAATTAAAATGGATGAAAAGATTAAATTACAGGATGCTGGGAGATCATACAAAGAAGTAAAAATTGCATTTGATGCCTTAAGTATAATTGTACACCCAGGAAATAAAGTTTCTCAATTAACAAGAGAACAAATTGAAGGAATCTACACTGGCAAAATTAAAAACTGGAAAGAAGTAGGCGGCGATGACATGAAAATTGTTGCTTACGCAAGAGAGACATCATCTGGAACTTACGAGTTCTTCAAAGAACATTTATTAAACAGAAAAAACTATGCAGCAACTTGTCTTAATATGCCAGCATCAGGAGCCGTTATCCAATCGGTTAGTCAAACAAATGGTGCAATTGGATATGTTGGTTTAGCTTACATTGATAAAAGTGTAAAAGCAATTGGCATATCAACTGATAAAGGTAAAACATATGTGAGACCTTCGGTTGCTACAGCAAAAAATAAAACATATCCAGTAGTTCGTCCATTGTTTTTCTACTACCCTACAAAATCAGAAGCATTGGTAAAGCCTTTTATTGATTATATCATTGGCAAAACAGGCCAAGGTATTGTATCGCAAATTGGCTACATTTCTTTGGATGGATTTTAATTTCGAATTATTAAATAAAAGCCGCATTGAAAAATGCGGCTTTTATTAGTTTTAGTTAAACTACTACCTTTGACCGTGATTAAAAAAGTAATAAATAAAATTTTTGAGGGACTGTTAATGTTTAGTAGCACGATAACTACTTTAACAGTTTTACTAATAGTCTTGTTCTTATTTAAAGAGGGCATATCCGTTTTTAAGGAATCGCCGCTTGAAGGAGAGAACGTCATTGTATTAAGCAATCAAAATAAGGTAAGTCATTTAACTTCTGTTGAAGTAAAAAAAATATTTGACCAAGAAACCACTAACTGGAAATTTGTCGGTGGTGCCAATGATTCTATTTTATTATTTACATTTAATGATCTAAGCAATTACTTTTCTGAAGAAGAATTAGGGCCAGCATTTGAATTTTTACCTAATAAAATGGATTCACTAATTGAAGCTAATCCAGGAATAATTGCGGTGTTTTCAAAAAAATATCTAGATAAAAACCATAAATCTAAAGTTGCAACAATTGATAATATTTCTCCTAAAACTTTTTTATTAGGTAAGGAATGGTTTCCAACTGCAAATCCCGCAGTGCAACTTGGTGTACTACCATTGATTTTAGGAACCCTCTATGTTTCGATTGTTGCAATTCTTATTGCATTGCCAATTGGATTAGCAACCGCTATTTATATTGCTGAAGTAGCACATCCAAAAATTCGTGCTATCTACAAACCAGTAATCGAATTACTTGCAGGGATTCCATCAGTTGTCTATGGCTTCTTTGGGCTAATTGTAATTGTACCATTAATTCAAAAAACATTTAATTTGCCTGTTGGCGAAACAGGGTTAGCGGGAGCAATTATACTTGCAATTATGGCCCTTCCAACAATAATTACAGTAACAGAAGACGCATTAAGAAATACTCCTAGATCAATGAAAGAGGCTAGCCTAGCGTTAGGAGCTACGCAATGGCAAACTATTTACAAAGTGGTTATCCCCTATTCTGCATCAGGAATTTCTGCAGCCGCAATTTTAGGAATCGGAAGAGCAATAGGTGAAACGATGGCGGTGTTAATGGTTACCGGAAATGCAGCAGTAATGCCTCACTCATTATTAGAACCACTCCGCACAATACCCGCAACAATTGCTGCTGAATTAGGCGAGGCCCCTGCTAACGGTATTCATTACAAAGCACTCTTCGGCTTAGGTTGTATTTTATTTATCATTACTATGATTATCAATATTTGGGTGGAAACAATTTCAAAAAGACGTGTTAATCGATAATCTATATGCAATCAGATTTTAAAAAAATACTTAGTCAATCGATAGCATTTTGGACATTCAGAATACTTTCATTAGTTGTAATGGGTATTTTATTTTCTATTCTAGGATTTATTTTTGTAAAAGGAATTGGCGTTGTAAACTGGGACTTCATTACACAAATGCCAGAAGATGGAATGACCAAAGGAGGAATTTACCCTGCAATTATCGGGACACTTTGTTTAATAGCAGGCTCCATGCTTTTTGCATTCCCTATTGGAGTAATGTCGGGTATTTATATTTTTGAATATACCAAGGACAGTTGGTATAGGAAATTTGTTCAATTGATGACAGCCAATTTAGCTGGAGTGCCGTCAATCGTTTTTGGATTATTCGGAATGGCTTTATTCGTAAACAAATTAGGATTTGGCGACTCCATTTTATCAGGCTCTTTAACGTTAGGATTATTAGCATTACCAGTTGTAATTCGAACAACGGAAGAAGCATTAAAAGCAATAGATAATTCATATCGTGAAGCTAGCTATGCACTTGGAGCATCTAAACTACAAACCATTAAACGAGTGACTTTACCAATGGCATTGCCTAATATTATTACCGGACTTATTTTAAGTATAGGACGTGTATCAGGAGAAACAGCTCCAATTTTATTCACGGTTGCCGCTTATTTCCTTCCGAAATTACCAACGAGTGTTTTTGATCAAGTAATGGCATTGCCTTACCACTTATATGTTATATCTACTAGCGGGACTAACATAGCAGAATCTAGAGGAATGGCATATGGAACTGCTGTAATCTTAATTTTAATTGTTTTGATATTAAATATTATCGCCAACATCATCCGCAGATTTTTAACCAAGAAATACAAAACGAATTAATCTATCATGTATAAAATAGAAAGTAAAAATGT
The DNA here is from genome assembly GCA_943332105.1 of Chitinophaga pinensis. Taxonomy (GTDB): domain Bacteria; phylum Bacteroidota; class Bacteroidia; order AKYH767-A; family OLB10; genus CAINEC01. The sequence goes on from CALQOD010000120.1 coordinate 3,899, forward strand.
AAATCTTCATTATGGTTCCTTCCATGCTCTAAAAGGAATCAATATGGCAATTGAAAAAAATACAGTTACTGCTCTAATCGGACCTTCAGGTTGTGGCAAGTCGACATTCCTTCGTCTTTTTAATAGGATGAACGATTTAATTGATGGAGTAAAAATAGAAGGATCATGTATTATTGACGGCAAAGAAATTTACAGTAAGTCAATCAAAATTGATGAGCTACGTAAACGAGTAGGAATGGTTTTTCAAAAGCCAAATCCGTTCCCCAAAACAATATTTGAAAATGTCGCATACGGATTAAGAGTTAATGGAATTACACATAAGAATTACATAGAGGAAAGAGTAGAAATTTGTTTAAAGCAAGCCGCTTTATGGGACGAGGTAAAAGATAAATTGAAAAAATCTGCTATGGCACTTTCAGGCGGGCAACAACAACGTTTATGCATTGCAAGAGCATTGGCTATTGAGCCTTCTGTATTGTTGATGGATGAGCCAGCTTCGGCACTAGATCCGATTTCTACTGCTAAAATTGAAGAATTGATTTATCAATTAAAAGAACTTTATACAATTATTATTGTAACTCATAATATGCAACAGGCAGGAAGGGTCAGCGATAGCACTGCATTCTTTTACCTTGGAGAATTAGTAGAATTTGATACAACAAAAAAAATATTTACCAACCCAACAGATGTAAGAACTCAGAACTACATAACTGGAAGATTTGGTTGATAATTAATACCATAACATTATGTCACATTTAAATATTGAATTACAAAACTTACGTTCGAACATATTAGAAATGTTTGACCTTGTACAATCACAACTCGTAAAATCAAAAGAATCTTTTATTCAACTTGATAAGGACCTCGCACGTGAAGTTGTTATCAATGAAAAAAGAGTGAACGGCTTCGAATTAAAAATTGATAGGGATTGTGAAAATATTATTGCTCTATTTAATCCAGTAGCAATTGATTTGCGATTTTTACTTGCATGCATGAAGATAAATTCAAACCTAGAGCGTATTGGAGATATTGCTGAGAGTGTTTCTAAATTTGTACTTAATTTCAAATTAGAGCCTGAAAAAGAATTACTTGAAACATCAAGGGTAATTGAAATGTTCGACATCTGCATTGAAATCATGACAACAACCGCAAAATCTTTTGCTGACGAAGACACTAAACTTGCACGAAGTATTTTCAAACTCGACGAAACTGTTGACGAAATCAACATTCAGGCGAACGACAAAATCGCTGCATTTATCAAAACACATTCCGATCGTATCAATCAAAGTTTATATACGATTAGTATGATTAGAAAACTAGAGCGTGTAGGTGATCAATGCAAGAACATAGCGGAAGAAACAATCTTTTATATTGAAGCGAAAGTTTTAAAG
>CALQOD010000121.1 GCA_943332105.1 Chitinophaga pinensis
ATAATTATCAAAAGAATTATGATGGTTTCGATCCTAATTCGCCAGAAGCAAATATTATTTTTTCGCTCTATCAGAATCAGTTTATGCAGCAAAGTTTAAGTTTTGCTGCTAAGATACAATCGCAATTTAAAAACAATTCAAAGCGCTTTGTTCGGGGAGTTAAGCAAGCTGGATTTTTAGTATTGTATAAAACGTCAATGCCTTCCGTTTTAATTGAAAACGGGTTCCTTACAAATGAAAATGATCAACGATTTTTAATTAGTGATGCCGGACAGGCCAGTATGGCCTCTTCTATCTATAGAGCCTTTAAATCTTATAAATCTGAATTAGAAACAGGCATTGTAATTAATGATAAAAAAGAAGAGCAAGAGAATGTAGCAGAAGAAAAATCAGATACAAATAAAAGTACAGAAAGTATTACTGTTGATAACGCATTTAAAAATCCAAAAGAAGATAAAAAAGAAGTTGAAGAAAACTCCACGATTAAGGCAGTAGATACCACAAAAGTTGCTAAAACAGATAGAAAGGAAATTACTAATCCTAAAGTAAATCAGACGCCAAAAACTACTACTTTAAAAACTAAAACAAATATTGATGTAGATTTTTCGAATTTGGCATTTATTACTGTTCAGGTTGGAGCTGTAAAAGATAGTGGGCCAATTCCTGATAAAATCAAGGAGCTTAAAACTGTTTTCAATATCACTTTCGATGATGGTTATACTAGGTATTTTGTCGGACGATTTTCTACAATAGCCGATGCCAAAGTACGCCTTGAAAAATTAAAAGAAGCAGGATTTGAAGATTCTTTTATTACAGCCTACGACCATCTTGTAAAGGTAAAATGCTCTGAAGTTCAGAACAAAAAGTAGTATTTAATCATTTTTTACAATTTTAAAATCACTGATTTAATCAACATTTTTCTGCTTAAAAATAACTTTCACTTTAAAAATTTGTTTGCTTGAATATTATTACTTTGCATTAGTTGAAATTTAACCATTATGTTAGCTAGTATTCTGTTTACATTAATATTGATTGCAGCAGTTGGATTATTTACGAAAAAAATAAAATCAGTAATTCGTAATATTAATTTAGGTCGTGACCTGAATTTAAATAATCGTAAATCTGAAAGGATCCTTACTATGATTCGTGTTGCGCTCGGTCAATCTAAAATGGGCAGCAAGCCTGTTGCTGCATTCTTTCATGTGATCTTATATGTAGGATTTGTTATCATCAATATAGAAGTAATTGAGATTATAATTGATGGCGTTTTTGGGACACATAGAGTGCTCTCCTTTTTAGGTAATTTTTATAATTTATTAATCGGCTCATTTGAATACCTAGCATTTTTAGTCTTTATTGCATGTTTTGTTTTTCTTTCTAGAAGAAATATTTTGAAATTAAAGCGTTTCCATATGAAGGAAATGACGAAATGGCCAAAATCGGATGCTAATATTATTTTGATTATAGAAGTTTTATTGATGTCGGCTTTCTTAATTATGAACGCATGCGATTATCAGCTTCAAATTTTACATGTTGGACATTATTTTAACGGAGAAATAGTTGGCTCCTTCCCAATTTCATCGCATTTGATTTCATTACTTCCTGCCAATATTGAATCATTAGAATTTATAGAACGCTTTTGCTGGTGGTTTCATATCATCGGAATTTTAGCTTTCTTAAATTATGTTCCCTATTCAAAGCATTTTCATATTATGCTTGCTTTCCCCAATACCTACTATAGCAAACTTACTCCTAAAGGTCAGTTTGCGAATATGGAAAGTGTTACAAATGAAGTGAAGCTAATGCTTGACCCAACTGCAACACCTCCTACTGCTGATGCACCTCCTGCACGATTTGGGGCTAAAGATGTTCAGGATTTAACCTGGAAGCAATTAATGGATTCATATTCATGTACTGAATGTGGACGATGTACTTCAGCTTGCCCGGCTAACTTGACAGGAAAACTACTTTCTCCTCGTAAAATTATGATGGATACGCGTGACCGTTTGGAAGAAGTTGGGAAGAACATAGATAAGCATGGAGCAGATTATGCTGATGACAAAGCTTTATTGGGTAATTATATTTCTGAAGAAGAATTATGGGCATGTACCAGCTGTAATGCATGCACGGAGGCTTGTCCGGTAAACATCGATCCACTATCGATTATTTTAGATATGAGAAGATATTTAGTAATGGAACAATCGACAGCGCCTGCTGAATTGCAAGGAATGTTTGCAAAAATTGAAAACAACGGAGCACCTTGGCAGTTTCCTGCATCCGACAGAATGAATTGGACAAAAGAAGAAAATTAATTAACTGCATAGCATAATAATGGAAAAATTAGTTGTACCAACAATGGCCGAGATGATGGCCAAAGGAGAAAGACCTGATGTTTTATTCTGGGTGGGATGTGCAGGTAGTTTCGATGACCGTGCAAAAAAAGTGACGAAAGCTGTAGCGAAAATTTTGCAGCACTCAGGTGTAAGTTTCGCAGTTCTGGGCACTGAAGAGAGTTGTACAGGAGATCCTGCTAAGCGCGCTGGAAATGAATTTTTATTTCAGATGCAGGCGATGAGTAATATTATGGTACTTAACGGATACGAAGTAACGAAGATTGTTACTGCATGTCCTCATTGCTTCAATACAATAAAAAACGAATACCCCGAATTAGGCGGTAATTACGAAGTATTACATCACTCACAATTATTACAACAGTTAATTGATAGTGGAAAATTAAAAGTAGAAGGTGGAAGCTTTAAAGGAAAGAAAATCACTTTTCATGATCCATGTTACTTAGGTCGTGCTAATGGTGAATATGAAGCCCCTCGTTCTGTTATTCAAAAACTGGATATTTATTTTACGGAGATGAAACGCAGCAGAGCAAACGGATTGTGTTGCGGTGCAGGTGGTGGGCAAATGTTTAAAGAGCCAGAGAATGGCAACAAAGACATTAACATCGAGCGTGCTGAAGAAGCTTTAGCTTTAAACCCTGAAATAATTGCTGTAGGTTGTCCGTTTTGTATGACGATGATTTCAGATGGCGTGAAAAATTTTAATAAAGAAAATGATGTCCAGGTAAAGGATATTGCAGAAATGATTGCGGATGCAATTGAAATAAAATAAAGATGGATAAAAACCAATCAGGATATAAAGTTTTCATTGAAGAAATTGGAAGTATTTCTGCATTCACTTGGAAATTTATTAAAGCCTTTTTTAATCGTAAACAAGAATGGAAAGAGATTTTTCGTCAGTGTTATATTATCGGTTATCAGTCGATGCCTTTAGTAGGAATTACTGCGTTTATCATGGGATTGGTTTTAACAGTTCAATCACGACCTACTCTTGAAGAATTTGGTGCTGTAAGTTATCTTCCGGCGATGGTGGCTCTTTCTATTGTTAGAGAAATAGGTCCTGTAGTTACTGCTCTTATTTGTGCAGGCAAAATAGGTTCTAGTATCGGAGCAGAGTTAGGTTCCATGCGAGTTACAGAACAGATAGATGCTATGGAAGTATCAGGAACAAATCCTTTTAGGTACCTAGTTGTAACACGTGTAGCTGCTTGTATTTTTATGTTACCAGTTTTAGTGGTTGTTGCTGATAGTATCTCATTATATGCATCCTACTTAGGGGTAAATCTTAAAGGAGTTTTAACATGGAATTTATATTATCATCAGGTATTTGAGTCTTTGTCGTTTTCAGATATTTTGCCTGCGTACATCAAGACTTATTTCTTTGGATTGGCAATTGGAATTATAGGATGTTACAAAGGGTATTACTCAAATAAAGGAACAGAAGGGGTCGGATTAGCAGCCAACTCTGCTGTAGTTGTTTCTTCATTGGTAGTGTTTATTATGGATTTAATAGCAGTTCAAATTGCAGATATGTTAGGTTATACATAGTCATGAAAGAAGAGTCAGTTGTAGTAACACAAAACCTAATTAAATCATTTGAGAATAATCATGTTCTGAAAGGATTTAATATGGACTTGCAAAAGGGCGAGAACTTAGTAGTATTAGGCAAATCAGGATCAGGAAAATCTGTCTTAATCAAATGTATGGTCGGATTACTTTATCCCGATAACGGAAGTGTTAAAGTATTCGGTAAAGAGGTTGCTGATTTATCCGTTAATGAATTGGATGATTTAAGGATTAGAATCGGATTCTTATTTCAGAGCAGTGCGTTATACGATTCAATGACAGTAAGAGAGAATTTAGAATTTCCATTAAAGCGACATCAACCAACGTTAACTCAGAAAGAATTAGATGATTTAGTTATGGAAGCATTGGCAAATGTTGGATTAGAACGAGCTGCTGATTTAATGCCATCTGAATTATCCGGTGGTATGAGAAAGCGCATTGGCCTTGCAAGAACATTAATTTTAAAGCCAGAAATTATGTTGTATGATGAGCCAACAACAGGTTTGGACCCTATAACAAGCAGGGAAATAAGCGAATTAATATTAGAAGTACAAAAAAATTATAAAACATCATCTATCATTATTACTCATGATATGGATTGTGCCCGAACAGTTGCCAACCGCGTAATTATTTTAATTAACGGTGAACGATATGCGATGGGCACATTTGAAGAGTTAATGAAATCAGATGACCCTCAATTAAAACCATTCTTCGCAGCATTATGAAAAACAAATATTCGAATTTTAAATTAGGTACATTCGTTACCGTTAGTCTTATAGTACTAATTGTATCTTTGTATTACATAGGAAATAAAAAACATATGTTTTCCAAAACGACAACTATTTATGCAGTATTTCACAGCATTGATGGATTAAGAGCTGGAAACAATGTTCGCTTTGCAGGAATTGATATCGGGAATGTTAGTAAAGTAAAAATTATCAATGATTCTACTGTAATTGTATCTATCATAATAGAAGAAGATTCAAAAAAGTTTATATGTAAAAATGCAATTGCCGATGTTGGTTCAGATGGATTGATGGGGAACAAACTTGTAAATATTAGTCCGAATCAAGTACCTGCCCTTCCAATTGAAGAAAGCGATACCATTTTATCCATTACTCCCATTGCCAGCGATCAAATGATTCGAACATTAAATAATACAAATAATAATGTATTGGATATAACTAGTGATTTAAAAAGTATTACTAAGCGAATCAACTCTAGTAATGCATTATGGGCGTTATTGTCAGATACAGGAGCCGCTAATCAGTTACTGGCAACTATCGATAAATTAAAAAACACTGCGAATAATGCAAACCGACTTTCTTCAGATGCTTCTCAGATTGTAAT
>CALQOD010000122.1 GCA_943332105.1 Chitinophaga pinensis
ATAAGCAATTTCGCTACGAAGATTACTACGAAGAATATTTAATACCTTAGCACCATGTTAAAAAAGGCGTTAAGAATTGTTGGAATAATTGCAGCTGCATTTTTTATTTTAAGCATTGGTACAACTATTCTATACCGTTATATCAACCCACCCATCACCCTACTCATGATTTCCCGTTACTTCGATCCTGAAATTGGCAAGATAGAGAAGGAATGGAAATCGCTGGATGAAATTTCTAAGAAGCTACCTTTGGCTGTTGTTACTTCCGAAGATCAAAAATTTGAAGATCATTTTGGTTTCGATTTAGAATCGATTGAAAAAGCTGCCGACTATAACGCCAAGCATAAGGGCAAACCAGTGAAAGGAGCTTCTACTATTAGTCAGCAGACGGCCAAAAATGTTTTTCTATGGCAATCGCGAAGTTGGTTTAGAAAAGGATTGGAAGTATACTTTACTTTTTTAATTGAAATTTTCTGGAGTAAAGAACGCATCATGGAAGTCTATTTAAACGTAATTGAAATGGGCCCCGGCATCTATGGAGCAGAAGCAGCCTCGCAATATTATTTTCATAAACCCGCTGCTAAATTATCGAAAGGAGAATCCGCATTAATCGCAGCTATCTTACCGAATCCATTGAAATGGTCTGCATCGAAACCCACTCCTTACATCCGAAGAAAAAAAGTGTGGATCATGACGCACATGAAGTACATCGAGCTGAAAGAAATCAATAATTAAAACCCGAAGTTAACACCTGCACGGATAATAGGATTTTCATACATCGAATACTGACTCGGAGAAAAATTCCATAGGCCCATTAATATGAAACTAGATCGCTCGCTAATGGGAGTTACATAGCCACCTCCTAATAATATCGATTCAATATTGGTGCGTATTAATTTTGTTTGAAGCAAGTTTGGAACTTCCGCATTAATTACTTCATACTCTCCGTACAAGATTGCTTTAGGATGTACTCTGTATTGAGCAAAGATTCGGCCTCCATAACTACTCGTTTCGTAAATATAATTGGTGTAACGCTTATCTTTTAAATAGCTATACGAAGGGCCAAAGCCAACACCAAACAGCTCCGTTATTTTATAACCAATAGTAGGTGCTAAGTATACATACGTTATCGTACCGAAGTTTAAGCCAACATTTCCACCATAAAATAAACGATCTTTAAATGGTGGCTTCATTGCTTCTTGTTGTGCATAAGAAGTAATAGAAAAAAGACATATAGCAAGTAAAATTCTAAATTTCATAAAATAATTGTTCAAACAAAGATATCGAATTAAATAGATTCTTTACTTTGCATAATCATGGAAAACAAAACCATTTTAATAACCGGGGCTTCATCTGGTGTTGGCTATCAAACGGCCTTGCAATTAGCTGAAAAAGGACATACCATTATTGCACTAGCAAGAAATGTTGAATTATTAAATCAACTTTCATCTTCTTCTCACGGAAACATCCATTCGTTTCCTCACGATTTAAGTCAGCTAAATTTTGATACACTACTACCTTTCTTAAACGAAAAATCAATTACTAAAATTGATGTACTCATTAACAATGCAGGACAGTTAGTCAATAACTCATTTGAAAAAACAACCTCCGCAGAGTTAATAGGTGCTTACAACACGAATGTATTCGCGCCCTACTTGCTGATTCAAGCAGTATTACCATTACTAAAAAATTCAAACAATCCACATATCATTAATATCAGTTCTGTTGGTGGAATTCAGGGTAGTGTAAAGTTTGCAGGACTTTCGGCTTACTCTTCATCAAAAGGAGCATTAAGCATACTAACGGAATGCCTAGCCGAAGAATTCAAAGAGATAAACATCAAAGTAAATTGTCTTGCACTCGGAGCTGTTAATACCGAAATGTTAGCTAAAGCATTTCCAGGATACAAAGCACCACTAAGCGCAGCAGAAATGGGCAACTATGTCACCTGGTTTACTGAAAACGGACATCAATACTTTAACGGAAAAATAATTCCAGTAGCGTTAAGTACACCATAAGATGATTAATCTTTTAAAAGCAATCTACGCCGTTTATTGCTTAATAGTATTTGTAGCATCATTTATCATTGTTATTCCTTGTTATTTTATTGTGTTTAATATTTTCTCGAAAAAGAAAGCCCCCTTTATCGCACATAAGGTTTCTAAATTCTGGGCGCATTTATTATTTGTTTTGTTTTTCGTTAGATGTAAAATTGAAAACAAAGAATTTATCGATCCCAGCCAACAATACGTTTTTGTAGCCAATCATTTATCGATGCTAGATATTCCTGCTTATGCTGCAGCCTGCAGTAATAGTTTTCGTTTTTTATCTAAAGCAGAGCTTGCAAAAATTCCTTTGTTAGGATATGTCATCAAAAATTTATACATCACCGTTAACAGAACAGATCGGGGCGACAGAAGTAAGAGTATCGAACGAATGAAAGAAACAATTGATGAAGGTATATCAGTTTTTTTAGCTCCTGAAGGAACAAGAAATAAAACAGAAGCACCTTTATTAGATTTCAAAGATGGCGCTTTTCGTTTAGCTATTTATGCGCAGGTTCCTATTGCCGTTTTAACATTAAAAAATCCTCATCACCTACACTCCCCTAAGCGTCTGTTAAGTATGCGTCCGGGAGTATTGCATGGAGAGTGGAGTAAACCTATAGAGACAAAAGGCATGACTGAAGCGGATGCACCTCGATTAAAAGAAATGGTGCGACAACAAATGTTGACTTATCTGCAATCATAAAACATAAAGGCCTTGCAACAACATTAGTTTATCACAAAGCCTTTTGAAGTAAATCATTATTCATTTATTCTTTTTTTTCCCTCCTTTGTTTTAAAGTTTTTATTACTGTTTATATACGTGATAGCATTAGGGTTTACATACTTATTATCGACAATGTCGCAAATAGTATAGCCCGATAATACCTCCGATTTCATTTTCTGATTGAGGTAAGAAACAACCACCTTGATTATGGCGGGATCGATAATTTTGTTTGTATCATATTTGATTAATAAGCAACTAGAAGGTTGGTAATATCCACTTAAATGAACTCCATCAAGGCAGCGCAACCAACGGTTAATTTTAAACACCGTCCATTCATTTAACCTTGGTGTTTTAATGATTAGCTCTTCCCATTCGCCTGAACTCTGTGCCGATGAAGCTAGGTTCATCGTAAGAAACATGGAAAGTAGTATTATTCGCTTAATCATGATAATAATTTAACTTCTGATTGAATTAGTAATGGATCTTTCGCATAGAAACCTTATACGCACCTTACATTCTTAAAAAATTGCTCTTGTATTAAGGGTATCTTTTTATATTTGACTCTAAATTCAACTAGCATGAATACAAGAATCAGTTCTATGGAGGCTTATCATACGGCCTATGAGAAAAGCGTTAATACTCCTTTATCATTCTGGAATGATATTGCCGAAAATTTTGTTTGGAAGAAGCGCTGGGAGAATGTGCTGAACTGGGACTTCAAGTCGTTTGATGTAAAATGGTTTGAAGGAGCTACTTTAAATATTACTGAAAACTGTCTCGACCGTCACTTAGAAAAAAATGGCGATACCCCAGCCATTATCTGGGAACCTAACGACCCTAACGATAAGGGATGTACGCTCACGTATATTCAATTGTATCATGAAGTTTGTAAAGCATCCAACATGCTTAAAAATTCAGGAGTAAAAAAAGGAGATCGCGTTTGCATTTACATGCCAATGGTACCCGAAGCAGCGGTTGCCATGTTAGCTTGCGCAAGAATTGGTGCAATACATTCCATTGTATTCGCAGGATTTTCCGCTCAGAGTTTAGCCGACCGAATTAATGATGCAACCTGTAAATTAGTTATCACTGCAGATGGTGTTTACAGAGGAGCCAAAGCCTTAAACTTAAAAGAAATAGTTGATGAAGCATTAACATCAACCACATCCGTAGAAAAAGTAATTGTATTCAAACATTTATCCTCTTCTATATTTATGCATTCGGAGAGAGATATTTATTGGCAGGATGCAATTTCAGGATGCAGCGATGTTTGCGAAGCTGAGCCGATGGATGCAGAAGATATGTTGTTCATCTTGTACACTTCTGGCTCGACAGGTAAACCGAAAGGAGTAGTGCATACAACAGCTGGCTATATGGTTTGGGCTGCATATACGTTTGCCAATGTATTTCAATATAACGCAGGTGATATTTACTGGTGTACTGCAGATATCGGCTGGGTGACAGGTCATTCTTATATTGTTTATGGACCCTTATTAAACGGTGCCACCACTTTAATGTTTGAAGGCATTCCTACTTATCCTGATGCAGGAAGATTCTGGAATGTAATTGATAAACACAAAGTAAATATTTTTTATACTGCTCCGACTGCTATTCGTTCGCTGATGGCACAAGGTGACGAGTTCGTTACTCCGTATTCGTTAGCAAGCTTAAAAACATTGGGCTCCGTTGGAGAACCTATTAATGAAGAAGCATGGCATTGGTACGATGAAAAAATTGGGAAAGGAAATTGCGGCATTGTTGATACCTGGTGGCAGACGGAAACTGGAGGCGTGATGATATCTCCTCTTGCTAATATCACTCCTACTAAACCGACCTTTGCTACCTTACCACTTCCGGGCGTGCAGCCTGTGCTGGTAGATGCCGAAGGAAAAATCATTGAAGGCAATAATGTAGAAGGCAACTTATGCATTAAGTACCCATGGCCTGGTATGTTGCGCACGACTTATGGCGACCATGAGCGATGTCGTACGACGTATTTCAGCACCTACGAGAATTTATATTTTACAGGTGATGGTTGCAAGCGCGATTACGATGGATACTATCGCATTATTGGACGTGTAGATGATGTAATAAACGTAAGCGGCCACCGACTAGGAACCGCAGAGGTTGAGAATGCCATTAACGAGCATATTCACGTGATTGAATCGGCGGTGATTGGTTACCCGCATGAAATTAAAGGACAGGGTATATACGCTTACGTTATATGCGACCAATTACCAGAAGATGAGCCGACAACGCGCAGAGAAATTTTAGAAGTCGTAAGCAAAGTTATTGGTCC
>CALQOD010000123.1 GCA_943332105.1 Chitinophaga pinensis
CTGAAATAAGAGCCCGTCATTGCGATAAGATGTGCCTTTGATTTTTGCATAATATTGCGAATAATATCACCCAAACGATTATTAACATCTGCTGAAACATGGTGAAACTCATCAATAGCAAGCAAACAATTGTCAAATTCAGACTCATCTAATCCTTCACAAGCGAAGCGCAGAGTGGCATGGGTGCAAATAAGAATCTGTTCAGTTGTGTTTTTCATAAAATTATGAAAAGCTTGAACTTTGCTACTGCTACCGTCACTGCCTGGTGTACAAAGATTATACTTATCATTTGGTTCCCAATTAGCGAAGAACCCAAACTTTTTTAAATCTGTTTTGGCAAAAGAACTACCGATAGAACGTTCGGGAACTGCTACAATAATTTTCTTGATTCCTTGATTACTCAATTTATCCAACGCCAAAAACATCAAGGCTCTTGATTTACCAGATGCAGGAGGAGCTTTTAATAATAAGTATTGGGCATCACGTGCTTCAAATGCTTTTTCTTGCATTTCACGCATACCATACTGGTTAGTCTTTTTACTTAAACCGGTTTGTTTGTATTCAACGTGTACTATATCAGGCATGATGTCTAAATTAAATTTAAAATGTCTAAGAAATGTCTAAATTTTTATGGTTTAGCTATTTTTTTTCGGCTTGTGATTTCAGTTGGTTACAATTTGTAACCGACTCATTACCCTCTTTCAGAAGTCTGCTTTTTAATACTTTCCAATAGTTTCGAGCACGCGAAATATTGGGTTGATCAGTTAAAATACCTACAATATCTACGATGCTAAAAAACCAAATTTCTTTATCCGAATCGTATAGACTTCGTACTTTTTTATCCTCAAATAATTTAATATTGTTCATGTCGTAAATGGTATTGGCTATCTCCTCTTCTTTGTCTTTTTTTCAGTCTCGAACAAAGTACCTTTTTCATTTTCTTCTTGAATCATATTTTCATACAATTTGAAAAGGTATTCCAAGCGTTCTTCATCACTATTGAACGGTGTGCTTCGATAACACCGCTCCACCGCTTCATCATTTAAACGGTGTGCCTCTTTCAACCCATCAGGCATTTTATCAGGGTCGTATAATTGTGCCAAAGTTTTTTCAGGGTGTTTTTCTCGTTCTTCTAAAATTCGAAATGTACATTGAGTAAGTTCTTCTTTTCGTTGGTTGGATATTGGTGGAAATGGGAATGTGTTGTATACCAATTGTGATGAATATCTATAATCAGTCTTTAGCCTTCCTGAAAACATTTTCATCCATGACATATGCATAAGTGAATTTAAAATTGAAAATAAATAAGGTTCAAAATCATAAATTACTTGAGCCGAATTCAATACAACATAATCAGGGGTTAAAAACCCAATTGGTAGATATTCTCTAAATTCTGATGAAACAACAGGGATTATTAAACATGGTTTTTCTTTGTAGGTTATTGATGTAAATAGGTGAGGCTTTGTAGAATATTCTTGAGTCGCTTCTCTACTGCTTGTTAGTCTATAATTTTTAACTAATTCTAATCTTTTTTCAATCTCAGAATTTTTTGAATAAAGTAAATCCTCCCCCCACAAACAATATCTTTCAACATCATTTATAAATTCATATGATCCAGTAACTCGCTTAATAAATTTTTCAAAATTATTAAACTCATTGCATAATTTGATTTTCTCTTCTCTTGTTAACATTAAACTCCCATTTTCCCTTGGTTCATTACCGTATATCATTCTTGGAAAATTTGATAATGGTAAATTTCTTTTTTGGATTAAAATGGTTGGAGCGGATATTAAGTAAGGATTAATATTACTGGTTTTATTTAGTAGATTACCTTTGTATAAGTTTTTAGGTTTATTTGTGTTTTGACCTATTCCAATAATTACAACAATAACAGCAGCTTCATTTTTTGCATTGTTAGTCCATTTAAAAGATTGATGGGCAAATACTATCTCTTGTTTTTTTTCGAATATCAGCGACCATAATGCAGAAACTTGCTCTCCTTGAGTTATAGAATTAGTAGTTACAAATGCAAATTTAGATTGAGAATTAACTATGTACTGAGAGGATAAATAGAACCAGCATGCAATATAATCTAATTTTTTGTAGTCATTAATTCCTTTAAAAGTAAAGTCCATATCACTCTTCTGCATTTTATCTTGATTACGGCTACCCAGATACGGAGGATTTCCCATAATATAAATCTCGTCACCATCATTCTTCGGACAAACCTTTTCCCAATCTATACGACAAGCATTCCCACAGACAATTTGCCCTGCTTCTTGTAATGGCAAGGTTGGGTTGGTACGTCCAAACTCATTAAAGAATTCTACGTTCATTTGGTGTTCGGCTAACCACAGTGAAAGTTTGGCAATTTCATGAGCAAAATCATCTAACTCAATCCCAAAGAAATTATTTAAGTGTATACCTGAAAAAGTAAAACCACCTAACTCTTTTAAGAGTTGCATTTCCAATCGACGTAATTCTTTGTAAGCGATAATGAGAAAGTTTCCACTTCCACAGGCAGGGTCAAAGAGTTTGATTTTTGAAATACGGTGCAATAATTCTCTTAGTTTTTTCTCATTCCCAATGGCATCTTCAAACGCTTCATTTAGTTCATTTAAAAACAAAGGTTCAATCACCTTCATAATGTTTGGAACTGATGTATAGTGCGCTCCTAATCCACCTCTATGCTCAGGGGAAATAACCGCCTGAAACATAGATCCAAAAATATCAGGATTGATGGCAGACCAGTCATTACTATCTCCAGAATCAATAAGCAACTGTCTTGATTTAGAAGTAAACTTCGGGCATGGAATATCTTCGCTAAACAAACCACCATTTACATAGGGAAAAGCATTTAAAAACTGAGGAATATCGCCACGCTTATCAACTGGTGTTTTTAATACCCAAAACAATCTATTAAGATAGGTATCTAAATCAGAACCATCACTTCGCGTATGCGACTGTACTGCATACGAAAATTGTTGGTCTTCAAAGATGTTAGTATCCTCAGCAAAATAACAAAATAACAAACGTGAAAAGAAGATATTCAAGCCATGAATAAATGCTGGTTTAGTATCTGGGTTGTCTTTTTTAATTTCATCAAACAACTTAGCCATTTTCTCAGCTGCTTTAACGTCTGCAGGATTTTCGGCGGCATGTGTTGCTTTTTCCATTCCTGCCCAAGGCAAGAAGAAATCATAGTATTTTGGTAAATCAGTTATAGGAATATCTAACTGATCTTTAGTAATTGTATCAATGGCTAACAATGTTTTATAATCTGTTACAATTACAAAACGCTGATTGTGTTTTAATTCATCTTTTAAGGATGAAATTGATAAATGCAAATCCTTTTTAAACTCAGCTTTAAAAAACACTTTCTTCTTCCAAGATACTTCTCCTGTTACCTTGCTCAAATTCAAACTTCCTTTTTGAAGTCGCGTTATAGAAGCTTTGGGTAAATTATAGGCTTCCAAAAAACTATAGATAAAATTTTCTTTATCTATTTTAGATACAAGTAACTTGAGTTTACTTTCTATTTGTGTCTGATTCATTATTAACTAAAAATATAGCTTTCTAAAATTAGGACTAAATCAGACAAAATATGCTCGTAAACTAATAATTTATTTGTTATTTTTTAACAATGAACTATTGAGGCTCCCACAAACTACTTTATGTTAATAAAATTGAATTTTAGATGTTTCACCTTTTTTAGTATGTAGCCAAATAGGAATTTTAAAGCCAGAACTAAATATACCTGCGTTTATCATTTCAAAAATTTGTTCAAGCGGCAATTCAAATTTTGGTTTTGAATCAGAATAATAAATCTGATTAGATAATTTCCGTTTACCCATCCAAAAATTATTACCCATATACAAATCAAAATCTCTATAGCCCTTAGGGCCACCTTTCAACATATAGTATAATAAATGCTTATTTATTTTACAAAAATCATATCTACCATACAAAAAACGATTAGCCAAAGCTTCTTCAAGCGCACCAGGGTTAAGATAATCCTTTTCATATACATTTTTTGTGTAGTTTTTATAAATATCGTTTTTATTCATCGTAACTTCTAATATTGACGCGGTATTATCAGTTATGTAATGAAACAACTCATGACAAAATATAAGCAGAAAAGCTGATTTCAAAGCATCGTTTTGGGAACCTCGAGTAGTAAACATATAAATTTTCTTAGCAGTGTTAATCCAACAACTTTCTAAAATATGAATACCCCAATAGGTCCGTGGTAAATAATGGTAGGATTGATACCATGCACAAGTTTCGAAAACTGGTTTTTTCCATAATTCCATTATTTTTTCACCTAATCTTTTATATTCTTCTTCACACGTATTGTAGTTTTCTTTCTCATTACGATAATAAGCCTCATCACATTCAAAATACTCCCTATCCCAATCTTCACGAACATCAAGAATGAAATTTAAATTATCCCATGAAATCTCTTTAAATAAACTATGCAATGATTTAGTAGTAAAATCTTCAAGATTAACTCCACTCTTATTATAGGGATTCTTATCTCCATTAAAATAACCTTCCGCACCACTATGTGGGTTTATCATTGCATTTTTGTTTTCTATCTGATTTTTAAACAATTCATCGATTGTATAAATGATGTCCTCCAAAAATTCTCTCTTAGCC
>CALQOD010000124.1 GCA_943332105.1 Chitinophaga pinensis
ATTCGCTATATCTAGGATATAACAATCATAATCTCCAGTATTTAGTTTTGACAGATCAATTTCATGATTGATTTCATTCTCAATCACATTAATTTTTTCGGTGTACACCTCTCTACCTGTCATATCAAGAATGTTTAAGTCATACATACCAAAGTTTTCAGTGATAATATTTACGTTATAAAGTCCATCCCTTGCATCTTCTAAAGGTTCAACTTGAAAATAGCTAGAGAAATGGCGACGCAATGCGATTACTTTACTACGTTTAAACGTGCCATCAAAATCTGTTCTTGTTAAACGATAATAACTAACGCCAAGCATAAGGTTCATATCCTTATAAAAATATGTACGTTGAATATTACTTGATCCAGTTCCTTTCATTGCTGTTACCGGACGGAAATCAACTCCATTAGAAGATCTTTCTAACGTGAAATAATCGTTATTCTTTTCTGACAACGTTGTCCAATCGATTAAATTATATTCATCTCTTTCAGATGCAGTAAGTGATAATAATTCAATAACCATAAACGAACCTGCTTCAGGCTCATCTCCAGTTATTACTGTTGAACTAAAAGAAATATCATCTCCTGATTCTACTAAAGCAATAGTATTATCATTTGAAACTGATTGTGCAAATGCTCCATTAACTAATATAATAGCACCTGCTAGAACTCCTGTAAATACCTTTTTCATAATTAATCTTCTTAAGGATTCGATGTCCTTATAGCGAACATCAATCAAAAAGGTTACAGCAATATTAAAATTATTAGGAGGAAATAATACCGTTAAATACGCGAGCTTAGAAGATTAGATGCCATATTCACGGTCTTCCTTAAGACCCCATTTAATTTTTAACCACACACGTTCGTGTAAATAATACAAAATCATTTTGGTAAACAACTCTGCCAGGCCAATAGCTGAAGCAGTGTAAATAGGAGGTATTTTAATATCTCCGTGACCAGAAAATGTCAACACTAGAAAACATAAAACAATAGTATCAATAGTTCCTGTGATTCTCCAGCTGATTGCTTTTTTTATACTTCTTGTTTTACTGAAATGACGACCTTGGGGAGAAAATGATAGCCATATCCGTTCGTGAATAAAGAAAAGAATTGTTTTTGTGAAAAGCTCCAGCCATCCAATTTTTAGTGCATTGCTAACATCCCCTGTAATTAAAACAGCCAACATTATAGTGTCGGCTGTTCCAATAGCTCGCCATGTTATTCCTTTTAACAGGCTTCGTTTTTTCGATTCAATCATGAAAAATTTAGATTCTATCCAGAACTAAACTGTCATTATTTCTTTTTCTTTCCCTTCAAGATGCTTATCGATTTTAACGATACATGAATCGATTAGCTTTTGAATTTTATCTTCAGCATCCTTAGCCATATCTTCTGGTAAACCATTTTTCTGAGCCTTCTTCACATTATCGTTAGCGTCTTTTCTAAATGTGCGAATCCCCACCTTTGCATGTTCTCCTTCTGCCTTTGCCTTCTTCACTAGCTCCTTACGGCGCTCTTCTGTTTGGGGCGGGATGCTAATGCGAATCATAGTACCATCATTCTGTGGAGCAAATCCTAAGTTAGCATCAATGATTGATTTTTCTATAGGCTTAATCATTGCTTTTTCCCATGGTTGAACAATCAATGTTCTTGCATCTGGCGTATTTACACTAGCAACCTGATTCATTGGAGTTGGTGTTCCGTAATAGTCTACATATAATCCTTCCAACATTGAGGGACTGGCTTTACCCGCTCTTACTTTTTGTAATTCAATTTCAAGATGAGCGATTGCTTTGTTCAACTGATCTTGTAACAGATCTAGTGTTTTTTTTACTTCTTCCATCGTATATTTTATTCTTTGATTAAATTTCTACTAATGTACCAACTTCAGCGCCTTCTACAAGCGATTGTAAATTACCTGGCTTGTTCATATCAAATACAATAATTGGCAATTTATTTTCTTGGCAAAGTGTGAATGCGGTCATGTCCATTACCTGAAGATTTTTTTCATACACTTCAGTAAAGGTTACTCTTCTATATCGTGTGGCTGTTTTATCCTTTTCGGGATCTGCAGTATAAATACCATCTACGCGTGTTCCTTTTAAAATCACATCGGCTTCAATTTCAATTGCACGTAAAGAGGCTGCTGTATCGGTAGTAAAATATGGATTTCCTGTTCCTGCACCAAAGATTACCACTCTTCCCTTTTCCAAATGTCTTACAGCTCTTCTTCTGATAAAAGGCTCACAAATAGCTTCCATTTTTATAGCTGATTGTAATCGCGTCATTACGCCTTGCGTTTCCAATGCACTTTGTAAGGCCATCGAATTAATCACTGTAGCTAACATCCCCATGTAATCACCTTGCACACGATCCATTCCGCCTTCAGCAGCCTGTAATCCTCTGAAAATATTTCCTCCACCAATTACAATTGCCACTTCAACGCCCATATCCACAATGGTCTTTATATCGTTAGCATATTGCGTCAAGCGATTATTGTCAATTCCAAACTGTTTATCGCCCATTAAGGCTTCGCCGCTAAGTTTAAGAAGTATTCTTTTGTATTTCATGGTTGCACAAAATTATCAATTTAATCATATCTCCGCAGGAAGCATAGCTTTAATTATATCATCAGATGTCTCTCTTCTTCGGATATGGCTTATTTTACCATTAAACCATAGGACTTTTGCTGGTGATGAGCTACTATTGTAGTTATTACTCATTGGTTAAGCATAGACCGCTGCGACAAGAATGGCTAGGGCCTTTACTTCTCTGATTTCATTTATAGTTCAATCCGATGTATCAATTCCATTATAGACATATACTATTTAGTATTGTTTGCTAATGATTGGTATTTATTGACTTCTACGATATTATTCAATTTTTGATATGCGGTTGCCATGTTCAAATAAATTTTCTGATTGGCCAGTTGATTTTTGATGGCTTCATCACCATAAAAAATTACTTCATCGGATTTATTTAATATCGTACAAACAATCGTTAGATTGGTTAACGTCATGTCGTTCACGGGTTCAGCCTTATATGATTTCACAAAGCAAGAATAAGCTGAATCAGGTTGCTGCAAAGAAACATACAGGGCTCCTAAGTTATTTAGTGCAAAAACATTTATCGGATTATATCGAATTGCTGTTCCATAATATTCTATTGCCTTATTATTATCTGATTTGATTGCATGGATTAATCCTAGCTTATACCATGCATCAGAAAAGGCAGTATCAATTTGTACTGTTTTATAAAAATAAACAAGAGCACTATCTACAAGACTATTTCTTGCTTGTGAATCCATTTCTTTTTCTGCTTTGTTCATGTACTCTGTCGCCAAGGCTACATTTGTTCTTGCGCTATTCGGAGAACTTATAACTCCAGATTGAAAAAGTGTTAAGTTGTCTTTCCAATCTGAAGCACGACTTACACTCTGCAATAAAAATATACTTCCAACTATTACAAAACCGGTGGTAAAATACTTGTTTGCTTTGAAAGGAGATTGCGAAATATCGAGATGTAAAAAAATCTTTGTTAAAACTACAGCTATAAGAACTACACCTACAACTGGCATAAATAAAAACCGTTCGCCAAACGTAGTTCCATTCATGATAAACATATTACAAGTAGGTGCCAACAGTACAAAAAACCAAAATACACCGAAGGCTATTTCCTGGTTACGCTTTAAATTTTTTACGAAAACAAAAATGCAAAGCAAACAAAGTAAAATACTAACGATAGGCCTATACGAACTAAAAGTAACAACCGGAATCTGATTAAAAGAATAATCCCATGAAAGATTTGAAGGCATTAGTGTTTTAGTAAAATAATGATACAATATTTCGAATTTAGTCCCCCATACTTGGATGAAAGATGAAGCAGCATAAAGTATGTTTTCTCTGGCAGACGTTTCATATCCCTGAACAACATCCTGAAGTGCTATAAAACGAAAACCTAAAAATAATGCACCCATCAAAAAAAGAGGAGAAGCTTTTTTAAAACTATTCAGTATTGAATTATTAAATAGCAGCCATAATAGCGCGGGGAAAATCAGGATATAGGCTATTGAACTTTCTTTACTAAACAATGCGGCTAAGAATAGTACGCATGAAATGATAAGTTTCCTTTTATGATTTTGATTAATCCATTGGATAAAGTAATTTAATGAAAGTAAGGCAAATAAACCTGACAATAACTCATCCTGACTTTTAATATTTGCTACGACTTCGGTATGGATAGGATGTAATAAAAATAAAAGAACAATTATAAATGGGTAGTAGGAATGATACTTTGATAAAAGCTTTTGAAGAAAATAAAATAATTGAACAGCAATGAGAAAATAGAGCAATAAATTAATTAAATGAAATCCCGCTGGGTTTGTTTTAAAAACAGAATACTCAATAATTAACAAAGTTATGGTTGCTGGGCGATAGCCCATAAAATTTGAGCCTTTAAAGTGTTCACTTATTCCATGAAAAAAAGTTTGCGGAATATAAGAGACTCCATTTTGAATAGATGGGTTTTTCAAAATGTATAAATC
>CALQOD010000125.1 GCA_943332105.1 Chitinophaga pinensis
AATATAATGATCAAATTCAAAATCAAAAAATCGACAAAATTCCAATTAATAATGAAGTATTAATTGCTTTAGGTGATTCAATTTTTAGTGCTGCATTGATTCTAGCTGAAAAAGTAAATACGGAAGAGGTTTACGTAGATTATTTAAATAAATATTCAAAAGCAACATCTTTTTATAAAAGCAAAGCGATTAATGAAAGAAATCGGTTGGCATATGCTACCGCCTCTGAATTAAATACAATTGAATCTTATAATTTATTTATTTCAAAGTTTCCGAATGCAATGCAAGCAGATTATGCTTGGAAAAATATTTATGATTTAGCATATGAGTCTGCCAAGATTGAAAATACGATAACTGGTTATGAGAAGTATATATCAGATTATCCTAAATCTCAACATTTGTCAGAGGCTAAGGAGCAAATCGAAATTTTAGCATATGCTATTGCAGTTTCAGAAAATACTTCTGAATCATTCAAATCCTTCATGAACAAATATCCTAATAGTAAGCAGTATTCAATGGCTAAAGAGTTGTTTTATAAAAGAGAATTTGAAGAGAACACAACAGCAGGAATTTGGGAAACTTACAGGGATTTTTATCAGAATTTTGAAGGCCCTTTTAAGAATATAGCTTTAGATTCATTATTGCAAATTGTTAGTGTTCAGCAAAATTCCAAAGGATTGTTATACGCAATAAACAATGTATCAGATAATTTAAAAAAGGAGGAATTGGTTAAACGATATTATAGTGTAATTGCTGTTGATGGTGAGTTGTCTACACTTAATTATTTTAAAAACGAGTTTGGCGAATATTTGTCGTCAATTAGATCGTTTGATGATGATTATGATCTTGCAATGTTAGCAACTCGAGCAGGATTAACTGATGACTATAGCGAATCGTTTGTTAATTCAGAAATGGAAAAGCGATTAAAGAGAGAAGGAGCAAAAAAAGGGGCAATTACCATCAGTTTAATGTGGGACAACTACAACGACATTGATTTGCATTGTATCGATCCCAATGGAGAAGAAATATTTTATTCCCATAAGTATTCGCGATCAGGTGGAGAATTAGATGTTGATATGAATGTACAGCCTGAATCTGATGAGCCAGTTGAAAATATTTATTGGGAAAATTCAAAGGCAAAAAAAGGCACTTACATGGTTATGGTCAATCATTATAGCAATCATGGTTGCGAAGATTGTGAAGATCCCACATCATATACTGTAATAGTAAAACAGAATAATATTGTAAAACAGTTTCAAGGCAAAATTTCACATGGTGAAAGAAAAAGACTTATATATAAATTTGATTTTCAAAATAAAAATTTTGGCGAGGTTAATTTGACAAGTGAAAATAAAAAGTTATTAGACGAATATATTATTAAAGGTCATTCTAAAGAACTTGCTTTTGTTGCATTGCAAAGACTGATATCTAAAAGTATAAGTGAAAAGGAATGGCGGGATGTATTGTCAATTTTAGATGACTATGATATTTATTTTAAAGGAAATCCAAAGTATGAAAATCTTCGTAAATTTATTTCGGAAAGAAATAATTTTGCTCTTTCGATACGCAGGATAGATAGTGTATCAACGTCGGATGGTGATGAATATTCACCATTTATATCTGGAGACTCTAAATCATTATACTTTTGTGGATTTAATCGGTCTGATAGTATTGGTGGAGAGGATGTTTATTTGTCGAATTATTATAATGGAGAGTGGGAAACGCCTTCGATAATCTCAGATTTATCAAAAAGTTCAACTAATGATGCACTTTTATCAATTAGTACAGATGGTTCGACAGCAATAATGTTTCAAAATGGCAAATTGTCTTATAGCGAAAAGAAGATTAATGGTTGGTCTGAATTAGATTACTTTCCTGAGAACATAAATAATTGTACTTGGAATGGAGATGCTATGATTTCAAGTGACGGTAAAGCTTTAATATTCGCGTCTGTAAGGGATGATGATGGAAATGGAGTCAATACTAATCATAATGAATTTTATCATGCTACACAGGCTTATTTTTCCGATATTTTTATTAGCCTTAAAACAGAAAACGGGTGGTCAAAACCTATCAGTTTGGGTAGTTCAATTAATACAAATTATATTGAAAGATCTCCATATTTACATCCAGATATGAGGACACTTTATTTTTCAAGTGATGGTCATGGTGGTCTAGGTAAATTAGATGTTTTTAAAACTGTTCGTTTATCAGATACTTGTTGGGATTGCTGGAGTGAACCTATCAATATGGGAAAAGAAATAAATACAGTAAATGATGATTGGGGGTATAAAATATCAACTGATGGTGAAACAGCTTATTTTTCTAAAAAAATGAATGGTGGAATTTCTGATGATATATATTCGTTTATTTTGCCTCCGCATTTAAGACCTAATTTTGTTGCTCGTGTTGAAGGGAAAATTAAGAATTCTGAAAATAAACCTATATCTACTACAATTCATTGGGAAGATCTTGAAAGCAATAAAGTAATCGGTACCTCTAAAACAGATCCAGTTGATGGCAGTTATTTTATCGTTTTACCAATGGGAAAAAACTATGGATATTTTATTGAAGATTCTTCTTATTTCCCTATTTCTAAAAACCTTGATTTACGTAATGAAAAAAATGCAATTGAGGTTTCAAATGATATTGTTGGAATTACTTTTAATGATATGATTGAAAAGAGTATTGCTGTTCCGATGAATAACTTATTCTTTGATTACAATAAATATAATCTATTGCCATCATCAAAACCGGAATTAGTCAGAATTGCAAGTATTATCAAAAGGTATAATTTGAAAATTGAAATAGCAGGCCACACTGATGACGTTGGCGATGACAAATCAAATGTAACACTGTCTGAGAAAAGAGCAAATGCAGTTAGGGAA
The DNA here is from genome assembly GCA_943332105.1 of Chitinophaga pinensis. Classification (GTDB taxonomy): domain Bacteria; phylum Bacteroidota; class Bacteroidia; order AKYH767-A; family OLB10; genus CAINEC01. Next base: position 2,889 of record CALQOD010000125.1, read on the forward strand.
TTTTTAATTGGTCAAGGCTGTTCCGCTAGCTTACTGCAAACTGTGGGTTATGGTGAATCAAAACCAATAGTGGATAATGATACAGATGAAAATCGTGCTAAAAATAGAAGAGTAGAATTAAGGTTTATTAAATAAGTAAATTTTATTATTGTAACTTAATAAGTCCAATCTCAATTTTTCAGGTTGTAAAGTTTATAAAGTCGGTTTTAAAAATTTTGATTACTGATTTGGGTTTTTAAGAATCGTTCATCTGCACCATTGAATTTTTTATTGAATCCAATGTTAATTGACATTCCGAACCTGAAAAATACTTTATAAATACGATCGAAATTTGAATAGGTAGCAATGTCAGATGTAAAATGTATTGGGCCAAAAGGAATTCGAACACCAAGCTCTCCAAATCCAAGATTGTTATTCGTGAAATTCAAACCATTGGTGTCTTGAAATGAAACCAATCCAACATTAATCATAAAAAATCTTCTAGCAATTAAACTTCCCGAGACAGTTGCAATTTTAGTTGAAAAATTGATAGATGAATCACCTTTAATATTATAAATCCCACTGATTGGATTTATAAATCCTAACCGAATACCCGCTTGAGAATATTTGAATTTTGCTGAAGTTAATCGATTATTTCGGTCTCTAATGTGAAATTTTCTATAAATCCCTAATTGAAATGAAGAAAATAAATCGTCTAATAAATATTCCTGGTTGTTAATTTTAAACTGATTATTATCGACAAATTGATTAGGTGATGAAGCTATTCCGAAATTTAACTCTATTACATTTCTTGTTGGTTTTGTTTTTAAAAATTCAGCCTTCTTTTCATCGAATACGCAAGAATTAACAAAGTCGATTTTACCTAGAATGGTTTTATTAAAAGGATAATCTTTCTTAAGATCGTTTAATCCTGTTAGTGCGTCTTTATAATTCTTCAAATAGATTTTCTCATCAATCGCCTTCAGAGATTTTTCTATTTTTAGTTCTTCTATTTTCTCATTGAACATATCAGATCTGCCAGTTTTGGGCGACTGGTTATTCTTAAATATTCCGCAAGAAGTAGTCAAAAAGATAATTATACAGAAAGCTGTAACCCTATTAATAATTGTATCCATGTTCATTTATTAAGAACTACAAATATATTATTAATTAAAACAAAAGGCTAATTGAATAAATAGCTTAAGCAATAATAAGGAGGCTTAATTTCCCTACAACGACTTAATCTCCGCCACCAGCTTCGTTAGTACAGCTTTTGCATCGCCGAATAACATGCTTGTTTTAGGATTAAAGAATAATTCGTTTTCGATACCTGCATAACCAGCATTCATCGAACGCTTGTTTACTATAATGTGCGATGCGTTTTCTACATCTAAGATTGGCATTCCGTAAATAGGAGACGATGGATCGTTGTGCGCCGCTGGGTTTACTACGTCATTAGCTCCTACAACTAATACAACATCAGTAGATGAGAACTCTGGATTGATGTCTTCCATCTCCACTAATTTATCATAAGACACATTCGACTCCGCTAGTAATACATTCATATGTCCTGGCATACGACCAGCAACCGGATGAATTGCATATTTAACTTCTACACCACGCTCTTCTAAAATCGTTTCTAACTCGTGAATCACATGTTGC
>CALQOD010000126.1 GCA_943332105.1 Chitinophaga pinensis
ATAAGTATTCATTTGAAGCAACAATGAATAAATTATTTGTTATCAAAAAGCAAATCAATACTATCAAGAATGAAAATTTGAAAGCAGAAAAATTAAATCAAATAGAAAAGCTGATTCAGCATTATTCTCAATTACGAATTACCGCATTTAGTAAAGAGGAAGTTTACAATATCAAAGAAAACATTACTTACAAGCTTTCTGTATTTAATCCACAACCCAACACAACTTTTGAATTATTAGTTAACCATAATCTTTTACCAGTTACTCCTCTTCAACATATTCAACAGGAGTTTAAAGTTCTTTCAAATCAAACATCACAACCTTTCTGGCTAAATAAACCTATTCAAAATGATTTGTATTCGTTTGATAGCAATGATCTGATTAAAGGTAACAATGATAATTCTATCTATTGTACAGTCCAATTCATCTGGAAAAACGATACGATTAATTGGCAAATACCTGTTCAATATCAATTTGTCAATCCGAAAGTAGGAGAAGAAAAACGAAATTTAATTATTTCAGACGGCATCTATTCATCAGGTGTAGCGCATTCTCTTTATTTTTTAAATTATGAAGAAAAATCAATCACAATAAACATCAACAATTCTTTCGATACGATTTATCAATTTAAAATAAGACCTGTATTTTCAAATGAAGGATTCAGCACTACTCAGCAAGAAGAATCAGTTGTGTTTAACAAAAAAGGAGAATCAAAAGCCATTACATTTCATCTAAGCCAAGGTTCAAATTCAACTTACAATTCCACAGAATTATCTTTTATTGTTTCCGACAGTAATCATACTTACAACTTAACAGAACTTCGAGAAATTGAATATCCGCATATTGATAAACAACATTACTTCAAGTCTGTTGCTATCAAACTAATTAATCCAACCTATAAAATAGCTACAAAGAAAGTGGCTTATCTAATGGGAAGCGGTGATAAAATTCCGGATGTATTAATGAACTTAGGAATTAATGTTGATATATTCAAAGAAAATGATTTATCAAAATTAGACTTCAGTCAATATAAAGTAATCATTGCTGGAGTACGTTTATACAATACGAGCAAGATCATTTATCAATTAAACAAAAAAGTTAATGATTTTATTTACCAAGGTGGGAAATATATTGTTCAATACAATACTTCAAAAGAAAATGAAATTGGTCCTTATCCATTCCAAGTTGGCAAGAGTCGAGTAACAGAGGAGCAATCGACTGTTACAATTACTGATACTAATTGTATCGAATTAAACTATCCGAATAAAATCACCACCACCGATTTTGATAATTGGATACAAGAAAGAGGAATTTACTTTATTGAAAAATCAGGTAAAAATTTTATTCAACCCTTATTGATGAACGATCGTAAGGAAGAATCACATGCCGGTAGTTTGATTATTGCCAAATATGGGAAAGGCAAATTTATTTATACGGGTATTTCTTTCTTTCGCCAATTGCCCGCAAATATCGAAGGTGCTACTAAATTATTTCTGAATTTAATTGCCGAATAATAATGGATAAAAAACTATATCATTCGCCATTTAACATTGCAGTATTAGCCGCAGGTTTAGGTTTCTTTATTGATGCATTCGATTTGTTTTTGTTCAATGTATATCGAATACCATCTCTTAAAGAACTAGGCTTAAGCGGTGAAGCATTAACAAGAACAGGCGAATACTTATTATCAGTTCAAATGTTAGGAATGATGATAGGTGGCGTTTTAAGCGGTGTTATTGCAGATAAAAAAGGACGCGTAACTGTTTTGTTTGGATCTATCCTACTCTACTCTATTGCAAATATTGCTAACGGATTTGTACATGACGTTAATACCTATGCGTTAGTCCGTTTTTTTGCGGGCGTAGGATTAGCAGGCGAATTAGGTGCAGGCATTACACTCGTAGGAGAAAGTATGAGTATTGAAAAGCGAGGTTACGGAACCATTCTCGTTGCAACACTTGGAGGCTTAGGAGCTGTTAGTGCGGGATTAGCAGGAGACTTTCTGCCTTGGAGAACAGCATTTATCGCTGCGGGAATAATTGGATTCCTGCTGTTGTTGATGCGAGTAAAATCAATGGAAACAGGAATCTTTAAAGAAAGTCAGTTAAAATCGAAAGCCAAAGGTTCCTTTCTACTTTTGTTCAGCAATCGCCAACGAGCGTTTAAATATTTCGCTTGTATATTGATGGGCGTTCCTATCTGGTATAGTGTAGGATTATTAATCACCCTCTCCCCTGAATTAGCCAAAGAACATCATATCGATTTTTTAAAAATAGGATTATGTTTTATACTCTTTCAAACAGGAATTACCATTGGCGATTTAACCAGCGGTATTATTAGTCAATGGATCAAGAGCAGAAAAAAAGTACTGCTTATTTTTATGAGTATTGCAATCATTGGAACTTTATTACATTTTAATCAGTTGTGTCAATCCTCCCCTATTTATTTTACTTCGTTTTTAATGGGACTTGGATGTGGCTATCTTTCCGTTTTCGTAACAACAACATCTGAACATTTTGGAACCAATTTACGAGTGACCGTTACTGCTACAGTTACCAACTTTATGAGAGGAGCTGTTACGATACTAATTCCACTTAGAATATTCATCCAATCACAGTTTGATATGAATATCACTGGCTCCTTAATAATTACAGGAATAATTGTTTGGGCATTGGCTTTATCGGCCGTATTAATTTTACCAGACACATACGGAAAAGACCTTGATTTCGTTGAAGCCTAAAATCCAATTATATTTGCAACATCAAAATTAAAATATGAAAAAACTACTTTTAACAGGACTTGCTATTGCAACCTTTACACTTGGCTTCGCTCAAGAAAACAAAAGTGAAGACGTTATCGACTTAACAAAAAATGCACTTAAAAGCTGGCAACATAACAATCCCGACAAAGATCGATATTCAGGAGTTTCTACGAATTCAGCAATAAGTAAAATAAACAATCCAAATAATTTTAAAGATATCGTAGTTGCAGTGATGGATGGTGGTACTGACATCGAACATGATGATTTAAAAAACAACCTTTGGATTAATCCTAATGAAATAGCTGGTAACGGAATTGATGATGATAAGAACGGTTACATTGATGATGTAAATGGATGGAATTTTATTGGCGGTAAAAGTGGTGATGTTGGTCCTGATAACACGGAACTAACCCGCTTATACAAACTAGGTAAAGAAAATTTACCTGAGCAATACAGCTGGAAGAAGATTAAAAAAGCTTACCACAAAGAAGTAGAAGAAAATAAAAAGATGAAGGATTTTGTTGATGGCATTAACAATATGTTTGAAGGAGCAGAAAATCAAGCTGGTAAAAAAATATTAAAATCGGAAGACTTACAAAACTATGAAGTTAGTGGTACAAAGATGAAGTTAATTAAGAAAGCAATAGCAGGTGCATTAGCACAAGGAATAGATTATACGGAAATAAAAAATTCATTGCTAGATGGTAAAAAGCAAATCGACATTGCGGTAAATTATCATATGAACACTGAATTTAATTCTAGAAGTATTGTAGGTGATAATTATTCTGATATAAATGATAAGAATTATGGTAACAACAGTGTTGCTGGTCCTGATGCTTTGCACGGAACACACGTAGCTGGAATTATCGGAGCAGTAAGAAATAACAGTATCGGAATGGATGGAGTTGCTGATCATGTTAAGTTGATGGTAGTTCGAGTTGTTCCTGATGGTGACGAACGTGATAAGGATGTTACAAACGGAATTCGTTATGCCGTTGACAATGGCGCTAAAATTATAAATATGAGTTTTGGAAAAAGTTATTCGCCTAGCAAAGCGGCAGTTGATGCGGCTGTTAAATATGCTGAATCAAAAGGTGTATTAATTATTCATGCTGCTGGAAATGACAACAGCAATAATGATGAAGCTCCTAATTATCCAAATGCAAAAATGAATGATGGCAGTATTGCTTCTAATTGGATTGAAGTAGGTGCTACGAATCCTTCTGGAACTGCAGCTGCCTTTTCAAATTATGGAAAAGCAACTGTTGATTTATTTGCGCCGGGTGTAGAAATTTACTCATGCTTACCAGGAAGTAAATATGGCAACGAAAGCGGAACCAGTATGGCATGCCCTGTTGTTGCTGGAGTTACTGCATTAGTATGGTCTTATTTCCCGAATCTAACAGTTACACAGATACGCGAAGCAATTATTAATTCAGTAGAATTTGATAACAGCACAACTCCAATGCCTGGAAGCTCGAAGAAGATTGTTCCTTTTAATACATTAAGTAAAACAGGCGGACGTATTAATGCAGCTAAAGCAGTTGAGAATGCTACTAAAATGAGTGTGAACTAATGAACGATTTTTCATTGCCTCTTGCATTTACGCAACGAATTCAGCAGCAGCTGGGCGATGAAGCTAATTCATTTTTTGAGGCATTAAATACAAATCCATCCGTTTCTATTCGATTAAATCCGAATAA
>CALQOD010000127.1 GCA_943332105.1 Chitinophaga pinensis
AAGAGCCGGCTCGGATAAAAGTATTCACGGAATCAAGCAACTCCTTAAAAATGATGCAGCAAAAGGTAAAGCAATGGCAGAACTAATTATAAAAAACACCTATCGTACACTCATGACACGTGGTATGAAGGGCTGTATTGTTTTTAGTACGGATGCAGAGACGAGGGAGTGGTTAAAGAAACAGATTTAGGATGGTGCAAGAGCTAGAAAAATATTGTAGAATATTTAGGAAACTCAAACGTGCTTCAAGCAATGGAGGTGCTCCTCATAAACCAATTTTGTTATTGGCAATTTTAGAAGGTGTTCGAAGAGGAGAAATTACATCAAATCGAATTTACATTACGCCAGAATTAATTTTATGTTTTAGGGAAATATGGTCAAAGCTTGTATTGACGCAACACAATCTTAATTTTGCTTTACCTTTTTTTCATATGCGAACAGAGCCATTTTGGAAATTGGTTTGTAAACCTGATATGGAAATTGCTGTTACATCTTCAAATAGTATTAAAAGTTTTAAGACTTTAAATGAAGCTTTGGCATATGCAGAAATAGATTTAAAGTTGTTTTTATTAATGGCTGATCCAGTTACCAATGGAGTTCTACATCTTACTTTATTAAAAGAATATTTTTCAAAACAAGATAATTTAACAGTCGATTATTCTTTATTTAAAAATATCGAATCGGAAATTTTAAATGAAGAGCAAAGTGAATATGCACTTCGAATTAAGAAACTTGAACAAACTTTAACGAAAGAAGAAGTTGAAGAAGAATTTTTTGTTCGTGGTGGTCTCTTTAAAAGAGAAGTGCCCAAAATTTATAATTATACCTGTGCAATTACGGGTATGCAAGTTGTTTCCAATTCAAATGCGCAAATGGTAGATGCATGTCATATAGTACCATTTTCAATTTCTAAAGATGATACAATAGGTAATGGAATATCATTAAGCCCAACAATGCATAGAGCATTTGATCGTGGATTAATCACAATAAATGAAAATTATGTTGTTAGGGTTTCTCCCACAATAAAAGAAGATGATAATCCATACTCATTGAAAAAATTAGAAGGCAAAAAAATTAATCTTCCTGAGAATAATAGGTATTATCCTTTAATTGAAAATCTGATTTGGCATAGGAAGGAAAGGTGGTTGGTATAAGATTATTAATTGCTTTTTAAATAGCGTTGTAAAACATATTGGAGATTTATTATAACGAAAATCTATACAGCTAACCCTTTGAAGCCTGCTGTTAAAATTGTATTTTCGCCCTCAACAAAAGAATTATAATCATTAAGTATTAATTATGCAGTCTCAAAAATATTCCGTTAACCAACATCATATATCAACATTTTTAGCATTTGTTAGAGCCGGTCAAATTGCAATTCCGGAAGTTCAACGTCCTTTTGTATGGGACTCATCAAAAGTCAGGGATCTATTGGATAGTTTATATAAGGGATATCCAATTGGCTATGTCATTACTTGGCAAAATCCTAATATTCGTTTAAAGGATGGTAAACTATCAGAAGGCAAGAAAATTCTCATCGATGGCCAGCAAAGAATTACTGCATTAAGAGCATCTGTCCTTGGTGAATATGTTGTAAATAAAGAATATGATCGAGTAAGAATTAAAATTGCCTTTAATCCAACAACAGAGGCTTTTGAAGTTCAAAACCCAGCTATCTTAAAAGATAAAACTTGGATTCCTGATATTTCTGAAATAATGAATTCTGGAAGTATTATCCAAATTGTTAGATCGTATTTGGATTTAAACCCATCAGTTGATGCAAGAAGAGTTGAAGATAATATCAGTAATCTTTTGGCCATACAACATAAGCAAGTTGGCAGTATAGACTTAGCACATGATTTAGATATCGAAACTGTAACAGAAATATTTATTCGAATTAATTCACAGGGTGTAGTATTGTCTCAAGCAGATTTTGCCATGAGTAAAATTGCATCAAATGAACGTTTAGATGGACCTAATTTGCGGAAGGCAATTGATTATTTCTGTCATCTTGCAGTTGCACCACAGTTTTATGAGCACATAAGAGATTATGATAAAGAGTTTGCTGCAACAGATTATTTTAGAGCTATGACATGGCTCAAAGATGAAAACGATGATCTGTATGACCCTGGTTATACAGATATGTTGCGAGTTGTATTTACAACTGAATTTACAAGAGGCAAAATGTCTGATTTAGTAAGTTTATTATCAGGACGTAATTTCGAAACACGTGAATTTGAAGAGGAGATTGCGGCTGATACGTTTAGTAGGATGAAAAAATCTGCACTAAGATTTATGAACGAAACCAATTACAAACGGTTTGTTATGATAATTCGTTCAGCAGGTTTCGTTACTCCCGATTTAATTCGTTCTAAAAATGCTCTCGCATTTGCTTATATTGTTTATTTAAAATTAAGGGAAGAAGAATTGCCGCAGGGCGAGATAAGTCGTTTGGTTTCACGTTGGTTTGTATTTTCAATTTTAACGAGCAGATATGGTGGTTCTCCTGAAAGTACATTTGATTATGACATCAAACAAATCAGTAATCGCTCATTTAGCGATTATATGTTGGCGGTAGAGCAAGCAGAGTTATCTGATTCGTTTTGGAATTTTGGATTAATACAACGTTTGGATACTTCTGTTGCAAGTAGTCCTGTGTTTCATGTTTACCAAGCCGCCCAAGTAAAAATGCGTGATAAAGGTTTCCTTTCACGTGATATTACTGTTGAGAATATTTTGCTTTATCGTGGAGATATACATCACATATTTCCGAAAAATTATTTGAAGAAAAATAATTTGTCAAGGTCAGATTACAATCAAATTGGAAATTATGTTTTAATGCAGCAAGAAATAAATATTGCTGTTGGTGCAAAAGAGCCAGCTCAATATTTTAAAGAGCTAAAAGCGCAATGCGATAGTGGTCAATTAAAATATGGTTCAATTGATAATTACGATGAGTTGTTACAAAACTTAAAAATGCATTCAATTCCACTTTCAATATTTGATGCTACCATTAATAATTACGATGAGTTTTTAATAGAAAGAAGAAAGTTAATGACGGAAAAGATAAAGGTGTATTATAATTCTTTGTAGTAAAAAACGATTAAAAAATTTCTGTTAATTAGATGCACTATTTAATTAGTATGTAATTGAAATCCATTATATTACCAATCATCTTTCCCATTTATAGCATTTTTAGGATCCACCATAAACGCTTTTAGCGAACTTATAATTAAAGGAATTTGAGATTTAATTCGTTTTTGAGTATCCTCATTTACCTTTTCTCTATACCCTTTACTAAATGCGCCGCTATTGCCTAGATAATTTTCTCCATCATTTATTAATCCTAGGCTTCCATTTTGACCATACTCATTGGTAGAGCCTTCATGAATAAAGTCGTAAAATTCATATTTATAGCGTCCGTTTTTAAAGCTTAACTTGATTGTATAATTAATATAGCCAGTAGCAGGGACACTTGAAGAATAAAATGTTGGAGTATATTTTATAACTGCTTTGCCTAAAATTATTCCGGCGTTTTCATCTTCCATTTGGATTACATTTTTTCCACTCTTATAAGTATCGTTTAACCATAGTTTTCCAACTTTAAATAAACTAGATTTTGATAGAGAAGTATCAACTTGAATAACTTCTTCAAATTTTATTTCTTGAGCAAAGGCTAAATTATAGTTAACTAAAAGTAGCAAAAGTAAAAAATAGGTTTTCATAGGGTATTGTTTCTATAATAATTGAATTTATAATCTAATCTATTTTTGATGAATAAATTCATTTATTTTTTCTCCAAAAATATTTCTTTTGATATTTGAATATTAAACCTGCCTTTAACTCGTTTGATTGTGTAGTAAGCTCATATCTTACATCTAATTTAAGTCTGCCAGCTAATTTCATTTCTGCACCTATTATACCTCCAAAACCAACACCATCCTTTGAATTTATGGACGGCCCAATATAATATCTTAATCCGTCTTTGGTTTTGTTATAAAAAATATGATGTATAAAATTTAAATGCAGGCCAACTTGATTAAACAGGCGCTGGTCATAATATCCAAAGTAAGGGTCATTATAAGTGTAATTGTAATTGAAATAACTTGCACCGTACTCTAATGCACAATTTTTAAATGTTTTTCTAAGCCCAAACGTAAAACCAGTTCCAGTTTTTGTTTTATAATTATTATAGTAGTTACGATTATACTTTTGATTATTAAATGGCCTGTAAAAGGATATGGCCGGATAAAAGTATACATCATTCGATAAAATAATAGCACTAGATGCAATCATTATTATACCCAAATATAC
>CALQOD010000128.1 GCA_943332105.1 Chitinophaga pinensis
CATCCGTAAAATTAATTCTGTAGATGTAAGTATCTTCTTGTACAATCTTACCATCATCTTTTCCATCCCATCCTTCATTAATATCATTTATGGTTACAACGTGATTGCCCCATCGGCTGTATATCGACATAGAAAAATCTGAAATGTTTGTTGCTTTGCATTGGAACACTTCGTTTTTATCGTCGTTGTTTGGACTAAAAGCATTAGGACTATAAATCGTGTAAGTTGGTTTTATAATTACTTCACCAAAAGTAGTGTCAACACAGCCTTCATTCGTTAGCGCAATTAATTCTATTGGATAACTACCTGCAGTCATATAAGTATGATAAGGATTTATGTCGTTGGATGCTGTGCTATCACCAAATGTCCAGAAATAATGATCTCCGTTTGACGATGTATTTATAAAATTAATATTGGGCCAGAAAATATCAGGATTGATAGGTGTATAATAAAAATCAGCAATAGGATTTTCAAATACATTAATATAATTTGTGTAGGTCGTATCCGTTGTACAACCATATTGGGATGTTGCAGCTAATGAAACATTGTACAAGCCTGCTGTTGTATAGATATGTAATGGCGATGTATAATTTGCACTATCGCCATCACCAAATAAATACGTAACATTAGTAATAGCTCCATTACTATTCGTAATAATTTCACTGAAGTTTACATATAAAGGGTCACAACCTTGCAGCGGACCTCCAGTAAATGAAATCACTGGATTGCTATTTACAATTACATTTTGAAGAGACGTATCAATACATCCATGGCTACTTGTTGTAATTAATTGTACTGGCAAACTCCCTGATGTATTAAATAAATATGCAAATGAACTATTGTTTGATATTAGACTGTTGTTATAATAAAAGACACAAGATGCAATAAAGTCGCTCTTCACTTTAGAAGTATCTACTAGATGAGAAAGTTTCCCAAAACATGCAGAGTCTGATGTGAATCCAGCAATAGGGGTATCGTAAATGCTGATAGGCAATGAAGAATATGCAGTACAAAAATGATTACTTGTAGCAGTTAATGTTATCGTATAAGGACCATCAAACAAATAAGTATGCGTTAATGGATCATATAAGTTCGATGTTTGATTATCTCCAAAATTCCATTGTGTGGAAAATACAGTGCCTCCACTTACCGATGATTGATTTTGTAATTGTATTGGTAATCCTTCGCAAGCGTTGGAAGCGGTAAATTGTACTATCGGCAACGGATTAACGTAAACACTGTCGATGTGTAAATCCGTACATCCATTATTGTTTATTGTTAGCGTTGCCAAATGATTTCCAAGAGAATTTAATTCTGAGGTAATAGTGTTTGTATTAGTAAAAATTGATGGACTCCCGCCAGCTATTGTCCAGCTATAACTTGAATTTATACTACTGATATTACTGGTAGATGTAATCGAAATCGAATCCCCTAAACAAACCGAGTCTGGTAATAAAAAAGAAACTATCGGTTGCTGATAAACAGTAATGATATGAGTTGTAGTATCAATACACCCTCGTTCGTTAACAATTAGTGTTATTGTATCGTTGCCTATATTATTTGAAATTAATTGAGCAGTCTGTAATAAAGGATTATTCAAAGCTATAGTGTTTCCTAAATCCCATGAATAGGTTGCTGATGAATTGGCAATACCATTAAATGCAATCAATAATGTGTCATTAGAACATATCGAAGTAGGTCCTGTTAACGATGCTACAGGAATTGTTTTTACAATGATGTTTTTACTTATAACAGATGAACAAGCTCCGCTTCCTAAAGATAATCTGACAGAATCAATACCAATAGAATTAAACTGAATTGAATAAGGCCCTGCCCCAGTTCCTGATACAAGCGCTCCTGATCCAAAATTCCAGCTATAAGGAAGTAAATTTGTATTGGTACTGTTATTAATTATTGTGGCAATACTTCCAGCGCAAATGGAATCAGGAATTGTAAAAGCTGCAACAGGCCTAGCATTAATAGTAATTGTATCAAATGAAGAGGTTGCCGGACAATTACTATAATTTAAGGATAACGCTAATGGATAGGTGCCCGCTGTTGGATAATATATCTGATAAGGCCCTTGTCCGCTACCCGACACTATTGTTGCTCCTCCAAAATTCCAATTGTAAGCGGCAGTATTATTTGCATTGCCTGTATATTGAACAGTAAATGTATCGTTTGCGCAAGCTTGTGTTAAAGGCGTAAACATACTCGATGGAGTAGGTAATGTTGTTAAATTAATTGTATCATGTAAAATGCAAGTTCCATTACTTGCAGTAATTACATATGTAGAGGTCGTTGGTACGCCACCGTTATTGTTTAAAGTTATTGTTGTGTAAGGAGATAATGGGTTTGCTACTCCGTTTGTTGGCGACCATGAATATGTCCAACTTGGAGTTGCAACATTTCCAACAGGAACAACAGCACCATTACAAAAATTTCTATCTGGTCCAGCATAAACAATGGGAGTAACACTCATGCTACCTTCTTCTAAAAACACCCCAGAGTCGTAAGCTGGATCACCGGCATCAGTAATTACAATTTTTAAATGGTATGTCTGACAAGGAGTGATAACAGCTAATGCAGTTAATACTGTTGTAAATCCATCATATTCTATAGTTGTGCCGTTAGTATTATCAATGTAGTAAGCCGGATAGGTATTATTACATGGAATAGTAGGGTCTGCCCATTGGCCAGGAATACCATTGTTCACTGTATTGATAGCAACAGGAGTTGTTGTTCCAGGAATTAAAGCAATATTTTGAGCACCTGTTATACCAGGACCAGAAATAAAAAATCCGAATAGGTCATTAAAAGACGAACATACATATTCAGGATATTCTTCACTCGCAAATACGTATCTGAATTGAAGTGTGTCGTTTTGTGGAATGAAATCGAACTCTAAAACTGCAGCATCGTAGGTGCTCACTCCAACAATATTCTCTAAATCTTGATCTCCTGGATTAAAATCGATGGTGCCAGCATTATCGGAGGCATTCGGACCAATAGCTACGTTTCCATTTCCAGTAGTTAATAAAACTCCCGAGGCTAATCCCAAGTTTGTTCCTGTAGCAGCAAACGACGAATAATAATTACTCGGACCGTTAATGGTTGCATTGCTAATTTGCACTCCAGGCCCTGCTAATATTTGCGCTAACTGACTTGCACTTAATCCTGGGGATACAGTCAATTGCGAAAAGCTTAGAAATGGGAGCAACGCACTTAAAAGAAATAAGCAAAATCGCTTCAAGGTAATCGATTTATATTGGAGAAGTAAATCTATTTACTAAATATTTAATAATAAAGATTTTGTTCCCGAAAGGGTATAATTGAACCTTGACTAAGACTATTTATAATTCTTTTAGCGAATTAATGTGATTGTGCCTTGAAATTCGTGTCGCTTATTGTTTAAAATCTCACGCATTTTAATTGTATAAATATAAACGCCAGCTGGCAACATGTTTCCATTTAAATCTTTTCCATCCCAAAGCGGATTTTTATCTGACTCCTTCACTAATTGCCCTATTCGATTATAAATTTTAATATCGAATTCGCCGAAATTAAAACCATACATTTCAAGTGCATCATTCACTCCATCATCATTAGGAGTAAATGCCTTCGGAATAAAGAATGAATAATCATCCACAACGGAGATTGTTTTTACAATGGTATCACTGCATTGATATTGATTACTTACAATCAACGTCACATCATAGAGTCCTACCTCATTAAATGTAAAGCTTGGATCATTTGTAGTCGCAAGTCCAAGTGAATCGCCGAAGATCCAGTTCCATTGATTAACTACCCCTAAAGATTTATCAATGAAATCAACTGTATTAAATAATATAGAAGGCGTTAATGGGGCAAACGAAAATTCAGCCACTGGTGTAGAAAATACTTCAATAGCATTTACGATGGTATCACTTCCTGTACATCCCTGCGGAGTAGTAATGGAAAGTATTACTGTATATAATCCTGAGTCTGAATAAATCGTACCAGGATTTATTGCATTTGAAAAATCACCATTACCAAAATCCCAATTATAAATTGAACCTGCGGCAGTTGAAGAGCTGTCTGAGAATACCACTTCCAAAGGCATACATCCTTTATCAGGGGTATATCCAAATTTAACTGTTGGATAATCTATCACTGTAATTTTTACTGAGTCCGTTTTAGTTGGAGTCCCACAATTATCAGTTGCCGTTACAAGATAAGTTGTCGTAACTGTTGGGTTCACACTTGTACTTGCTGAAGTAGCGCCATTGCTCCATTGATATGAGTAATTTCCATTTCCACCACTTGCGTTAAC
>CALQOD010000129.1 GCA_943332105.1 Chitinophaga pinensis
ATTACAGATAGCCAGTGGTAAAACAGCCACCTTAACGTTTAAAGTGCCTACCAGTTTACAAGCGAGCGCACCTGCAAGTATCGATTTATGGTCGTTGGATGAAACAAATGGTTATTGGAAGAAAGAGGGTGTAGCCAATTTAGTAAACAACGAATATGTAGGGCAGGTAAGTCATTTTTCATTCTGGAATTGCGATGTGCCAAGCAATTTTGTGTACATCAACGGACAAGTAATCAATAGCCAAACGCAACAACCCATACAAGGAGCAACAGTAACCATATCGTCTCCCAATAATGGAAGTGCAAGTGATTATACCAACAGCCAAGGACAGTACAGTGGCTATGTACCCAATGGAGTTAGTTTATCCATCACCGTTAGTGTAAATTGTTCAGGAAGTAATACCGTGGTTTACACTGGTACTTTAACAGCCATGAGTGCCAATACAAGCATTGCACCTATTGCCATTACATTACCGGGGCAAACAGTACTTGCAGGGTCTGTAGTCGATTGTAATAATCAGGCAGTAACGAATAGTTATGTGGCAATAAATAATCAAGTGTACTTTACTAATAACGGACAATTTACAGCTGCTGTATGTGGTACAAATTGCAATATTCAAGGTTTTGGCAACAATCCGTGGGTAAGTGGTCAATCACAACAAATACCATTACAAGGCGGAACGCAAAGTATAGGAAATTTAATAGTATGTAACCCAGGAGGGAGTACAGTAACTGATATTGATGGAAATATTTACAGTACAGTAATTATAGGCACGCAAGAATGGATGCAAGAAAATTTAAAAACTACTCGTTATAAAAACGGAGCTCTAATTCCAACAGGGTTAAGTGATACTCTATGGCAAGCAACAACAAATGGAGCATGTGCCGACTATGACAACGACCCAACAAATACCGCTATTTATGGGAAATTATATAATTGGTATGCCGTAGCCGACCCACAAGGATTATGTCCTACAGGCTGGCATGAACCTGAAGATTGGGAATGGAATGTATTAGTAAATTCAATAGACAATAGCGCGGATACCACCTGTGTTGGATGTTCTCAAAGTCAATTTGCTGGAGGAGCAATGAAAGAAATCGGTTTAACCCATTGGTTAAGTCCGAACACAGGAGCTACAAATAGCAGCGGTTTCTCAGGTTTCTCCGGTGGCATCCGCAACGTCAATGGTTCATACGACGTCATTGGATTTTACGGCTACTGGTGGAGTGCTACGCAGGGCTCAACAGCAAATGCGTACAATCGCTACTTGACTAACTACTATAGCAATGTATTCCGTTTCTACGACGGTAAGTCCTACGGGTTTTCGGTGCGCTGTGTGAAGGATTGATTGTAGAAATTTTAATTTATACCGATAACGTAGCTTCGCCCTTCTGCCACGAGGCTAAAGCTCGTGGCTATAAGGTTTTCGCAATTACAGGTGTGGGTTTGCCTGAAGTGTGCTAGCGCTACTATAGGCCCACACCTGTTTATGTTTTACACCGATAAAGTAGCTTCTCCTTTCTTTCCCGAGGCTAAAGCTCGGGAAAGAAATTATTGATATATACTACACTGATAAAGTAGCTGCTCCCTTCTTTCCCGAGGCTAAAGCTCGGGACAGAAATTATTGATATATACTACACTGATAAAGTAGCTGCTCCCTTCTGCCATCCGCAAGGTGTCAGCTCGTCAGTTTGTAAAGCATCTAATACACGAATTACTTCGTTCACATTGCGGCCTACCGATAAATCATAAACCGATAGCCAGCGAATAATTCCTTGCGGGTCGATGATGTAGGTGGCACGGTATGCAATTTTTTCTTTTGTTTCTAAAATACCCAAATCCTCTGCTAATGATTTTGATGTATCAGCAATCATTGGAAATGATAAGTTCTTCAAATCCGAATGATGTAATCTCCAAGCAAGATGAACATATTCAGAGTCGGTGGATGCCCCTAGTAAAACGGTATTGCGTTGTTTGAAGTCTTCGTTGCGCTTATCAAATTCAATAATTTCTGTTGGACAAAGAATTGTGAAGTCGAATGGCCACCAAAATAAAACCGTCCATTTGCCTGATTCAAATAAGTGGTCTGAATTGATATTGAAAAATTCTTTGCCTTTTTCTATTGAAACAACGGCTTTTTTATTAAAATTCGGAAATCTGCTTCCTACTGATAGAACCATGTTGCTCATAACGTTTTATTTATTTACCAAAGATAGTGTTAAGATTTATGAATGAGGAATGACAAGAGGCATAATAGAATGAAAAATTAGATTTTATTTTTGGTTGATATGAATTCGAAAACAAAACATAACAGCATTAATAATATTCAGGAGAACTGATTATATTAGCAAAAAATCATTGATATGAAAATAAATTTGAAATATTCATTTGCTATTATTTTAATTGTAGTGATAACGGCTTGTAGCCCAAAGGTTAAGACAACCACCAATGCACCTACACCAGTTACAGACCGAGTTATACTGGCAAGAATTACAGAGGGGAAATCCTTGTACGAGTCGAATTGTAATAAATGCCATGCATTATTTAATCCTGGAAAGTTTACAGAAACTGAATGGACAAAGTATTTAAATGTGATGGCTCCTAAGGCAAAAGTTTCTAATGAGCAAAAGGATGCTATCTATGCTTATCTTTCTAACAACGCAAAGCATAAAAACTAATTGGTGATGACGGAGAAAGTCCGTATTGATAAATGGCTATGGTCTGTTCGCTTGTTTAAAACAAGAAGCTTATCTTCAGAGGCATGTGATAAAGGTAAAGTGACAATTGCCGAGCAGATAGTAAAATCCTCACGGACGGTAAAGGTAGGCGATGTGATTGTTTTACACCGAGGGCCATGGCGCCAAGCGGTGAAAGTGTTAAATGTTATTGAACGACGGATAGGGGCTGCGTTAGTAAAGGACTTTATGAAAGATATAACCTCTGATGCGGAGCTGGAGAAATTCAGATTGTATCAGTTGGCACAAGCATCTTTTCATTTTAAAGGTGGCGAAGGTCGTCCAACAAAAAAAGAACGTCGCGATTTAGACGGTTACACTACAGATTGGTAAAAATTAGCAAATGAAGTTTTACTCAATAGAATTAATTATCCATCAGGCAGCGAAAGCTTTTCGTCGTTTTCCGATGGCTTTAACATCTGCTATACTTTCGGCTGCATTGCTGATTTATATGGTAGATGAAAATGCAGATTTTAAAGATAATGTTCAACTCTTTTATGCACTTCAAACGTTGTGGCTGGGGATGGTTGCTTATTTGGGATTATCGGTTTTTTCGCAACGCTATTCCATGCGGACAACTACGGTAATTATGCTCAATATGGCTGTTGCAGCCTTAATGGTTTATTACTTTTACGCACAGCCTGAATTTTATACGGTAAAATCTGTCTCTCGATTTATCATTTTACTCATAGCTGCTCATCTCGGTGTTTCATTCGCGCCTTTTCTCGTTAACACCGAAGTCAACGGATTCTGGCAGTATAATAAATCACTCTTAATACGTTTTTTAACTTCTGCTATTTATTCTGCAGTTTTTTATATTGGATTATCAATTGCTTTACTTGCAATAAAAGAATTGTTCAATATCGATTTTGGAGAGAAAATTTATTTGTATCTCTTCATAACGGTAGCGGTAATACTAAATACCTGGTTTTTTTTAGCAGGTGTTCCTTCACGCTTAATAGGGTTAGAGCAATTGCAAGATTACCCTAAAGGCCTAAGGGTTTTTACACAATATGTTTTACTGCCCTTGGTAGTAATTTATTTGATAATTCTTTATTTCTATGAAGCAAAAATTCTGTTCACATTAGTTTGGCCTCGTGGATTTGTTTCTTATCTTATTATCGGATTTTCTACACTCGGGATATTAGCATTACTGCTTGTTTGGCCTTTACGAGATGATGCCAGGCATACATGGATACGAACGTTTACAAAAAGATTTTTCTTTGCTTTGTTTCCATTGATTGTTTTATTGATGTTAGCAGTTGGACGAAGAGTAAGTGAGTATGGTGTTACAGAAAATAGATATTTTCTAATTGTACTTTCTTTGTGGCTTTTAATTGTTGCATTGTATTTTTTGATTAGTCGCAGGAAAAATATTAAGTTCGTTCCTCTAAGTTTGTTTTTTGCTGTATTGATATCAGGCTTCGGACCATGGAATGCATATCAGGTAAGTTCGCTAAATCAGCATTTGCGATTAGAAAATCTTCTTGAAAAAAACAAGATGCTTATTAAAGGCAAAGCTGTTAAGTCCAAAAAAGAAATTAAGAAGGTGGATCAAAAGGAAATTGCTTCTA
>CALQOD010000130.1 GCA_943332105.1 Chitinophaga pinensis
GAGGGTTATTTATTTTACTCTGATTATTTCAATTGCATGGATGTTACAGATGAGCAGCATGCCTATAAAATAATTGCACGCTTAAAACAACCTGTAGCAGGCGAAACTGTAGTTATGAAGAATATCTTTTTTGATAACAACAAATACGATTTAAAAACAGAAAGTTTTTCGGAGTTAAATAAGCTAGTAGCCTTTTTAAAATCTTCACCAAATGTATCGATAGAAATTGGTGGACATACCGACGCAGTGGGAGATGCTAAATTAAATATAGCATTATCAGAAAACAGAGCTAAATCTGTTTATAATTACCTTGTCGAAAAAGGGATAGCAACAACACGCTTATCATTCAAGGGCTTTGGAAGCACTGTTCCTGTTGCTGATAATAAAACTGAAGAGGGTAGAGCTCAGAACCGGAGAACAGAATTTAAAATCAAATAGAAGAAATAAAAAAGGGCATCTTATGGATGCCCTAAATTTTTTAATGATGTTCTTCTTTATCGTCTTTTTCTTTTGGATGAGGAATAAATGGTATGTCTAATTCTTTACATAAAATTCGCTCCATCGTTTCTGCATCTATTTTCTTCGCAAGAATCTTCTTGTTCTTATCAAGTATAAAAATCTGAGGAGTAGTAACTATATCAAAATCATGACGGAAATTGTTTTGTGTTTTTAAATCAGCAACATTAATCCAATCTAATTTATTCTCCTTTACATAATCTTTCCATTTTTGTTCTTCTACAGCTGTATTGATAGAAAACACTTCCAGTCCTTTACTTTTCGCTTTTTCATAAAATGCTTTTACTTTAGGAACTGCTTTTTTACAATGTCCGCAATCTGGATCCCAGAATAAAAGCACAGTAAACTTTGCATTGATATTATACATGCTTTGATAGTTCCCAGCTGTATCCGCAAGAATTAAGTTTTTTACTTGTTTGCCCAATAAAATCGGACCTAAAATAGAAGCACGATCTTGAATCTTATACAAAGTTGTAGCATCAACCCAGGTAGCTTGGTCTTTAGTATAGTATTTAGTAACCATGTTAACGAATACTGCATCGAGTCCCATGATTTGAGAAGTTTCATAGGTGTTTGTTAAATACCATACAACATATTTAAAAGTTTCTTTATTGGGTCTTGCTCTAGCAACAATTTTATCACATTCAAAAATCAATGAATCCGGAGAAGGCATTACTAGGTTTTTAAAGTAGTATGATAATTTATTATGATAAATTGGTGTTCTTAAAATACGTTCATCTGATAAATCTAAATTATCAAAATAATGTGCCTTATAGTAATTTAATTGAAAGGTTGAATCTTTTGCTCCGTTAGGTAATTTTGGCGCATCAGGGATGGTTACATCTTTTGATGCATTATAAATGGCCGATAAAAAAGACTTCGGATTTGTACGGATAGAGTTGTTTTTGTAATCAATTACAGAAGAGTCTACTGCTTTGATTTGCTTTATTATTTCATCGGCAGGTTGATTTTCTGCGGTCAGTCTACTTTTTTCGGCATTTAAACTTTCCATTTGTTTCGACTTACCACCAATAAACTGCAGGTAATTATAAAAATCTGTATTTTCTTGAGATCCCTTAATTTTCATTGTATTTATTACATCGTATTGGTCACATTCTAAAGAAAAGAATTGTGATTTCTCAACCAATAGTTCAAAATATGTTTTATTTGGAAAAACAAATAAATAAATACCTCCTGGTAAAGGCTCATTACCTTTAAAGATAATATTGCCATATGAGTTGGCCATTGCAGAATCTTTGATATACTGCTTGTCGCCATAATAATTTGCGAGGTAGCAAAGTGTATCTTGAAGTCCATTTACTTTTATCTTTATTTCATAGCCCTGAGCATGAACAGATTTTGTGAACGCAACGGCAACTAAGGCATAAATTAAAATTAATCGTAGATGTTTCTTTAGCATATGGATTTGTACTTATTTTGATTTGGTAAATTTATAAGATATTATTTGCTTAATCGACTTTTTTCTGCATAAAAACTAACGGCATTGTGTTAATTTCAATTGTGTACGATTCATAATTATTCTATCATATTGGTTCGAAGTAAAGATGGTTTCAAACCGTATTTGACATTATTTGGCTGGTATTATTTTGAATTCTTATTAGTTTTCATTAATCTTAACAAATATTACAATTGCTTTTTACGATTTATGCTAAATAAGTGTTAAAGCCGTCTAAGTTGTTTTTCATTCTATTTATTGAAAATAAAGCAAAATGGAATTGAAAACTGATTATTATTATCGAAGTAAAGAAGGGGTATTAAAATGGGGAGGTAAAATTGTTATTAATCGATATCGCATTTTATATGTCGATGGTAGGGAATTGCCTGAAAAAGGTATCGGTTATTATTCTTCTCCTGCAGCTTATTTCCTGAAAATAGAAAATGATGATTTAACGGTAAAGTCTATACCAATTAATTGGATTATTAATGAAAAGGAGTACTCTGCTATTCAAATGGAGTACTATATTAGTCTTACATGGTTAAATCAACAAAAGTTCAGGTGGATTAACAAAAGACACCCCTTACAACAAAAGAAAAACTTTTTACATTTGGTATTGATTATTTTATTGTTTTATTTTGTTTATCAGTTAATTCAATTAATGACAGATTAAAAAATGGGTAATTTAAGAGCTAGAGATCTTTTAAGTTTTAAATTAAGGTCCAAACAACTAAGTAAGTTTGAAATTGCAGCACTGACAATGGTAATTATGTACTTTGCAATTATGGCTTGGATATTCTTCAATCAATAATCGATTTTACTCGCTATCCTTTTTACCCTTATTTAAATCGAGTCTTATTCCTGCGTTATAAATTGCTCCATTTCCAATAAACTGTCCTTTAATGTAGTTTTCGTAGTTGACTAATACCGATAAGTTTTTGAAACACTGTACGCTAACCATCGCACCATAGCGCAAATAACCTTCACTGTTTTTAAACAATCCATAATTTACAAAATTCTCAGTGTTTGTAAGTTGGGTGAATGGCAATTTACCTTTCATAAATAATGCGACCTGGTATTTATTTTCTTGAATATAGTTAATATAAAAATCACCTAAGAAATCATTTTTAAATGTTTTCTTTCTATTTTGATATCCAATGCCTCCGTTTAATAGTATATGTGAATTGTATTTGTAATATAAGTCACAATAAATGCTATTTGAAAAATCTCCGAAGCCAGTATTTAATCCATTAGTATCGTTTTTACCAGTAGGTAAATTTTGGTAAATACTTATAACGGGTTGTATTTTATTTTGAGATGACAAAGAATAATTTAATCCCATCGAAATATCACCTAATCCTGAAAAGCTTCTGCTTGAAAGATTATCTGTTACTTTTCCATTACAAAATGCGGGAACAATTAAACTAGCTGCAAGTTTATTAGTTAAGCCATATCTGCTCTGAAAATTAACCGATGAAAATTGGATTTCGGGAACATAAAAACTTCTATCAGCATTTTTCAATTGCCCATCATCATCAAATACATCATTAAATTTTGTAAACTGATAATTTAGTAAGAAATAACCATTTCCTTTATTTAAGGGCTCATTGCCAGCATTGCAAATAGTAGCTGTTATTAAGTACCCGATAATTAGACAAATTTTCTTTTTCATAATAATATTTGAGTGGTTAAATTAAGCAATTATACAACTGAAATAATCTGTTTTTTGTTTAATTTACAATTTAAGAGGTTAAATATCTGATTTTATGTTGTTATAACATAACTTTGTTGCATAAAATTATTAAAAAAATGTTGGATAAATTACTGGTTGATAAAGATTGGATAGCCTTAAACGGACTTTCATACATTAATTACTATCAAAAAATTCAAAATTTTGCTTCTGAAAAGACAACTTCCGGACACGATGTAACAGCAGAGCGTATTGAAATTACGAAATTGAATTTACATCGTATGAAACGACTTAATGAGGCTAAATTTGAAAATGAACTAATTTTATTAACGACTCCAATAGCTGCGGCAATTATTACAGAAGCTTGGTGTGGCGACTCAGCACAAAATATTCCATGGCTTGAACATTTCTTTAATAGTTGTTCGCCTAAAATAACTTCTCAATACTTTTTTAGGGATGATAATCCCGAATTAATGAATCAGTTTTTGACCAACGGAAGCCGATCAATTCCCAAATGCATATTATTTAATAAACAAAACGGTGAAGTGCTGGGAACTTGGGGTCCACGTCCAGAGGAAATTAAAAATTGGCTTGCCGAATTAAGATCGGAAAA
>CALQOD010000131.1 GCA_943332105.1 Chitinophaga pinensis
CACGCCAGTAGTATTTCGTATAACCTAAAAATGTTGGCGACTGAATATAAGTCAATGCTGTTGTCTTCGAAAAATAAATAGAAGAGAATAACGAATCAGTACTAAACTCTACTGTGTAAAGAATTGCTTCTGGTACAGCTGTCCATTGATAAGGTGTAGTTGCTAACACACCCGTTGCATGATTCGCAGGTAAGGTTTGCGTAGGTGCGCTAGGGATAGTGTCGTTCACACCAAGGTAAGTAACAAACATTTCAATCTTTTGTAATGGGACATCGTTCACATCACGAGGAGAAGCCACAATGGTATCCACTACTTCCATTCCTTCAGTAACTCTACCAAACACCGTGTATTGTCCATCAAGAAAAGTAGAATTCGCAACACATACATAAAACTGTGAACTAGCACTGTTAATATTCGTATCGCGCGCAGCACCAATAATACCTCGTAAATGTCGCACAGCACTAAACTCTGCATTCACCGTTGGCTGATTCGGATTACCATTTCCCCAAGTAGAGATAGGTCCATTAATCGAATTAGGATCTCCACCTTGAATAACAAATCCTGGAACCACACGATGAAAGGCTGTGCTATCAAATGCAAGTGCATTCGCAAGACTATCAAAATTATTTACATGATTAGGCGCAACAAGCGGAAATAATTCAATGTTGAATGTTCCAAGATAATTTCCTGCGCGCGTTGTTAAAATCTGATAACGCGGTTTATCAATTCCCTGTGCATTTACAATTGTTGATGCAAACAGAAATACGACAAGCAAAATGCTTAGTCGTTGTAAGTTGGATAATTTATTTACCATATTTTTTCTCTGCGAGTTTTAGTGCGTTATAAACATTTACGATTCCTGCCGACTTACAAAGGTCGCTGTACGAAATCATCGTATCCGGTGCGCCAGGTTTTTTCACTTGTTGTGTTGGCTTATATACCGTTTTCATCAGAAGCTCTTTTAATTGCGGCGCTGTGATGTTTGGATAATAAGAAAGAATCAATGCTGCTACTCCAGCAACAACAGGAGCTGCCATACTGGTTCCATTTTTCGGCGCGTATTCGTTATTTAAAATTGTTGAATTAATTTTTACTCCTGGTGCAAATAAGTCAACGTATTTTTTTCCGTAGTTCGAAAACCCGCCCGGATTTGCATCAGCACTAGAAGCACCTACATCAATCCAGTTGCTCCATGCATTGCCTTTTACCTTTTTATAAATCGGATTAGGGAAACGTTTTTCTATATCTAAATCTAATGATTCATTTCCTGCAGCATGCACCAATAAAACATTTTTAGAAATCGCATACTGAACAGCATCATCAATAAATTCTTTTTTATACGATAAAGGTTTTCCGAAACTCATGTTAATCACGCGTGCTCCATTATCCACTGCATAACAAATAGCAAGCGCAATATCTTTATCACGTTCATCTCCGTTAGGAACAACACGCAAAATCATTAGCTGAACATTATCCGCAATGCCATCAATTCCTTTATCGTTATTTCTTACTGCGCCAATAATTCCGCTTACATGCGTCCCATGATCTCCCTCTGAAACAACAGTTCTATTTCCATAATTACGATCGTTGATATTCGCATCATCATCACCTACTAACAAACGCGGGTCGTATTGTAAGTTAACATGATATTGTAAATGTGATTTATTAGAGTCAATCATTTTTTTCATATCTGCAATCGCTTTTGAATATGCAATGCCGCGTTGCAAGTTTGTAATTAAACGAGTAGTAGTAATTATAATGAGTGAATCAGCAGAAGGATTTTCCTGTAAATCTTTTATCGTTAACGAATCACGATTTAGTTTTTTCTGTAACGATTCGAAATAAGTGATAGAAGAATTCAAACGCTTATCTAATGTTTCATATTCTTTTTTCTTGCTCTCATAAATACTTAACGCTTTTTGATAATCTTCATATTCTGAAGGATTATTTTTAATATCGGAAGGATATTTAAAAAACGATTGATAAGTACGTACCAAGCGCGTTGCTTCATAATTATCGATTTCATAACTCTGAATTTTATTTCCTAAATAATTCCAGCCATTTATATCGTCGATGTATCCGTTCTTATCATCATCAACGCTATTGCCCATTTTCTCATTTTTATTTTTCCAGATATGCGCTTTTAAATCTTCGTGATTGATGTCGGTACCATCATCTATAACGGCTACTATTACCGTAGTAGAAGTTTTGCCTTTTAATAATTCTTCGTACGCTTTGTTAGTGCTGATACCATAAACAGAATCTTTTGTTAAATCAAGATTTTGCCAATTAGCAGGAAGTTTTTGCGAAAATGAAGTTAGATGAAGGGTAACAAGCGATACGACTAACGCAGCACGAAATAAACGATTAGATAACATAAAGGGTGTTTAATTTATTCCCGAAAGATAAACACTCTCTTTTAAGTTAACAAAGGGAAAATTATTGTTTAAAGCTATAATTAATAACAGGGTTGTTAAACACGATAGGTTGCTTACTCCATGTTTCGATGCTGTTACGCGACTTAACTACGACGTAATAGCTATTACCTAAAAGGGCAGACGGCCAGATAATAGAACAACTTCCATCGATTAATAATAGTCCGTTTTTAGAGCTAACGAATGTTCCAGCGCTGGTATATAACTCGCAGGTGATTGAGTCGCAGGCGTTGGGATTGGTTGATAATCCGTTGTTATAAAGAATCGGTTGCATTACTTGTCCAGCTAAATAAAAACCTTCGATGAACAATTGAAGATTCAATTGAAAAGTAGAACAAGCGGTCGCAGAAATAAAGATTGAATCGCTGGTAATACAATCGGTAGTTACAGAATAATACCCTGCTGATTTCACATAAATGGAATCATTAGTTGATCCATTGCTCCATTGATAGCGACTTCCGTTGGAAGAGGTAAGCAATAACGAATCGCCAATACAAAACGAAGTATCATTATTAGCAGTGGCGATAGTTGGTTTTATAGAATAACTAAGCGTAATGTCATCGATGCGATATTGAGAGCCAGTTCCATTTTGTCGGAATTGCAAACGCAGATTACCTGTTTGAGGAATAGTACCGTTCACTCTGACATAGGTCCAAACAGTTGTTGAAGTAATGGGATCTAATGATAGTGAAGTATAATTTACGCCATCAATACTGTAGCTTACTTGCAGTTCGCTTGCATTTGTAGCTGTATTGCTTCGGAACAAACCAAATGAAAGCTGTAAGTTAGATTTATTAAGACTATTAATGCCTGCTATTTGAAATGTCCTTCCAACAGTATTCGTTAAAAAAACATTCGCACCACCGCTAGCATCGGTATAGCCGCTTGATAGTGATGTTACGCGTACATCGCCAGTACCTGACATGCTAAGCGAGTCAGATTCAAATCCGTTATTTGTTTCGTGCGTTGCGATAGCTGTCGTCCCGCTCACTGTTCCCATATTTTCATGGAATAAAACGCCGGCATTAATCGGTGAAAGGATATTAATGATAGTAGAAGATGAGATAGCATTGCAGCCATTTGCATCTGTAACAGTAACAAAATAAGTTCCCGCACTGTTTACGGCTATGCTCGCCGTTATAGCACCTGTAGACCATAGATAAGAAGACCCAGATGAGGCTTCTAAAACCTGATTGTTACCCTCGCAAATTGAAATGGTTCCAGCAGGAGTAATGCTAACACTTTGTGTTAAACCCACCGTTATAGTAGCAAGTGGCATAGTATCGTTCGAAGAATTATTATCTCCTGATAAAGAGGAATAACTTTGAAACTGATAAGTACCAGAAGATGAAAAATTATAAGTGTTCGTTATTAAAACACTTGTATCCTGATTAGAATTTAATACACCTAAATTTAAACTTGTAGTATAAGTTTGAATAGTATTTGATGGAGATGTAACTTTTAAAGTAATAGTAGTAGGCGCGCTTGAAAAATCGATTGCAGTTGAATTGTAATTTTTAACTTTTACAACAAGCGATTTATTAGTGCTGGAACAGCTTGTAACCGTTGGAGGAATAAAAGAAGTAACACCTATATCTTTAATTCCGATGGTAGGAAAATAGAAGGTAGCCATCACAGGTAAGTGATCAGAACCATCATGCAAGGCGTTGGCTACAGCTTGCGATACTGCTGTGTTTGGCATCCGATTAATCGAATCGTTATAGTGATTACCATCATTTCCAAAAGCAATTGTTGAGTTGGATAGATATGAAACGCCTACAGCATTTTTAACAGCTTTCGAATACAAGATAAAATCAAACCGATCATCTAG
>CALQOD010000132.1 GCA_943332105.1 Chitinophaga pinensis
CGAAACCAATTAATGATCAAAAAACAATTAAAATATTTCGAATCACTTAATCCTACATTTATTCAACCCCGCCATACGGCGGGGTTGTCGACGAAACCAATTAATGATCAAAAAACAATTAAAATATTTCGAATCACTTAATCCTACATTTATTCAACCCCGCCATACGGCGGGGTTGTGATATGAACCGCAACGCGGTTCAACAAATTCAACTTTATGACGACCTATACTCAAATCATCTACCAGATAGTTTTTTCGACGAAGCGAAGAGAAAAAACATTAAGCGCCGATAAACGCAAAGAACTATTCGCATATATTGCAACCGTAATCAGAAATAAAAATTGCTTCGCCTATTGCGTCAACGGAGTTGAAGATCACCTGCACATTGTATGCGACCTACATTCATCCGTTTCATTGGCTACATTGGTAAAAGACATTAAACTTTCTAGCACCCATTTTATCAAGGAACAAAAGCTCTTCAAAAAATTCAATGGATGGCAATCGGGATATGGTGCCTTCACTTATACTGTTAAAGAAAGAGAACGACTTATTCGCTATGTTGAAAATCAAGAGAATCACCATAAGAAAAAGAATTCGATGGATGAATTAAACGATTTATTGGTCGCCCACCAAATTGAATTTTATAAAAAGTATTTTTCCTGATTAATCATTTATTCCAATTTAATTTTTCCGACAATACAGGTCATTTTGAAAAAAATTATTTGGTTTATTAAAAAAATCGTATTTACTTTGCGTCGCATTCAGACATCATATGTAAGTATGATACCAACCGAGCGGACGATGCAACGGTGGTAAAACGATGCGGACCAGGAGTCAAAAAAGCGCTTTGCACAATAACCTCTCCCTCCTCTCGTTTAAGCTGCAGATTGCCGAGTACAATTTGTTCTTTATTTTTTTAATACATCAAGAATTATAGTTCCTACTATAATACCAACCGAGCGTATCCGCGCAACGGTGGTGAAGCGATGTGGACGTTCAGTCAAAATATAACAGGATATCCACTTCGCTTCTTTTTGATGTATGCATTGAGTTAGAAATTAATCTTTAATTCTTTCATACTATGAATCTATTCAATCATTCGTTTACAAGCGAATCGGTGTCGGCAGGACACCCAGACAAAGTGGCTGATCAACTATCAGATGCTATCTTAGATGCTTATTTAGCACAAGACCCGGATGCAAAAGTTGCATGCGAATGTTTAATCACCACCAACCATTTAACCATTGCAGGTGAAGTCACCTCCTCTGCTGTTGTAGACCCAGTTGCTATTGCAAAGGAGGTATTAGAAAGAATTGGATATAACGATTCGGCCACGGGCTTTAATTGGAAAACGGCCTTCTTTCAAAATCTACTACATCAACAAAGCAAGGAGATTAACGATAGTGTAATTGATGGTGGGGCTGGAGATCAAGGACTAATGTTTGGCTATGCAACTTCTGAAGGTCCTAATCTAATGCCTTTACCCATCTGGCTTGCTCATGAATTAATGCGCAAACATCGAGTGCTTCGAGACAGTGGTAAATATCCATTCTTACTCCCTGATGCTAAATCGCAAGTGACAGTTGATTACAATATCAATATCCCAGTGGGCATTAGTAAAGTTGTATTATCTGCTCAACATACTCCCGATATCAAGCAAGAAGATTTACGAAAATTTATCATCGATGAAATCATAGAGCCTGTAATTGCACAATATAAAGGTGATTCAGAAACTGAATACCTGATTAACCCTTCAGGAAGTTTTACTATTGGAGGCCCGCATGGCGATACTGGTTTAACAGGAAGAAAAATTATTGTAGATACCTACGGCGGTATATGTCCACATGGAGGTGGTGCATTCTCTGGCAAAGACCCAAGCAAGGTTGATCGCTCTGCTGCGTATATGGCACGATACATTGCAAAAATATTAGTAGCCAACGGTTATGCAAAAGAATGTACTATTCAATTGGCGTATGCTATTGGACATGATCAACCTCTTTCTGTTCATATTAATACCCATGGAACAAGTAATCAGCATGCTGATACGCGGTTAGCCCTAGCCATTAGATCAGTGTTTGATTTAAGTCCAAATGGAATTATCAACGAACTTGGATTAAAGCAACCTATCTATAGCAAAACTGCCATTAATGGACATTTCGGACATTTAGATTTCCCATGGGAAAAAGTATCAACAGAAAAAGCAGATCGTTTACGTGAATATTTTGAAACCGGCTACGGATCAGGTTTACGTAATGAGGAATGGAAAAAGCTCCTTGCTGCCTCTAGCGAAGATGCATTAGTAGAAAAATTTAATAAAGAAGTAAGAGTTCCAGCTTCCAGCAGCGCACGTTTTGAATATATTATTTTACTGGTTGATGAATTTAAAAACAGAGGCATCGATATCTCTTGTCTCACAGGTGAAAACCAGTCAATTCGATTAAGCAAGAAAGTAGCTGTTGTAAATAACGTAATGCAATTTATTAATGAGTAACAATTATAATCACAACAAATAAAAAATAAAATGAGAACCGATAAAATCATAAAAGAGGCTACCGACGAAAAGCTGATCAAATTATTAAATTGCCTCCTAACTCGTGACGACGATTTCAAAAACCCTAAGTTAGTTCTTACTAAAGTCGCGTATGAACTTGCACTAAGGAAATACAATCTCAAAAATTTATTTACTGAAGACCATGAAATAAAACGAGGTATATTCTTTAAAGTGCAGCAACAAACTTTAGTGGAAGATCTACAAAGAGTGATCACCGTACAGGATATAGGAGCAAGTTTTCTCTGCGCCTTAGAATTAAAAGGACCAACCAACGACCGGATAGGAAGATCCTTCAGTCGCAATTAAAATTCAAACATTTCAAAAACTACAAAAAAAGATATGAAAAAGATTCAATTAGTTTTTATGTTAATGATAGCCGTTAACATTAACTCCTATGCCCAGGATACTGTTATTGAAGAGCAGGAAGGTACCAGTAAGCTAAATGCACGATTTGAAGATATAGTAATTAAAAATCTTGTTGCTGAAAAAGAGACTACGACCTTTGAAATCAAGATTGACAATAATGATACAATCAACGAGATAAAAGGATTTAGCTACACCTTTCAGTTTACTGATGAAAAATGGAATCACCTCGAAATTTATATTACATCGGATTCATACGAACCCAATTATGTTTCGGGTAGGTATAATGGTCGAAGATTCTCAACCAATGAAGAAAACGGAGATTTGATTTTCGAGGATACTAAGCAGGTTATCAATGCATGGTTCAAAATAAATTAAATTATGGTTTTCAAAGGGAGGTCCAACTGTTCCTCCCTTTACTGTATTGTTTCAATTCATAACGTTCGCATAGTTTAAAAGACAATTGCAATATTTATAAGTTAAAAGTTAAATCCTTAATCTATGTTAATTATAAGAGATAAAAAATCAGGAGATTTACTTAAACCAGTAGGACTAATCGAAGATCCAATCTATAACCACATTAATTATAAAGCTATTTTTGATTACGCGGGAAGACAATGGACAAATGGTGTTATCTGGTTTATTGTTGAAAGTAAAAATGTTAAAACAGTACCCATGAAAATCTTCGAATCAAATCAAGATAATTTGATTCCTTTGATTGTAGCTGATGCTAGATATGGAATATGGCCAAACCCTAAAAGTTTGCGTGATGAGTTTTATAAATTCGGACCTCGTATTGTTGCCATGATTAAAGGAAATCCAAGTAACAAACCTGAATTACGTTTTTATGTTTTTAGTAAAAATTTGGTCAACGATAAACAATTTTTTTCGCAAAAGCTTTTACGGACTTTTGATTTAATTCCCTACTTCTGGAATAAACCAAAAAATGATAATGTAAACAAATAAGCAATTTCGCTACGAAGATTACTACGAAGAATATTTAATACCTTAGCACCATGTTAAAAAAGGCGTTAAGAATTGTTGGAATAATTGCAGCTGCATTTTTTATTTTAAGCATTGGTACAACTATTTTATATCGCTGGATGAATCCTCCAGTTACCCTACTCATGATTTCGCGATACTTCGATCCTGAAATTGGCAAAATAGAGAAGGAATGGAAATCGCTGGATGAAATTTCTAAGAAGCTACCTTTGGCTGTTGTTACTTCCGAAGATCAAAAATTTGAAGATCATTTTGGTTTCGATTTAGAAGCGATTGAAAAAGCTGCCGACTATAACGCCA
>CALQOD010000133.1 GCA_943332105.1 Chitinophaga pinensis
GAATCGTGCGTTAGTTATTGTGGATCTTCCATTTGGTTCTTACCAAGGAAATTCCAAAGAAGCTTTGAATTCTGCCATTCGCATTATGAAAGAAACAGGTGCGCATGCAGTAAAGCTTGAAGGTGGTCGTGAGGTTAAAGAGCCTATAGAAAGAATACTAACGGCGGGCATACCCGTAATGGGGCATTTAGGTTTAACTCCTCAATCTATTTATAAATTCGGTACCTACGTTGTACGCGCAAAAGAAGAACAAGAAGCGCAGCGCTTACGTGAAGATGCAAAGATGCTAGAGGATATTGGATGCTTTTCGTTGGTGTTGGAAAAAATTCCTGCACAGTTAGCAACAGAAGTTTCCGCTTCGCTTAAAATACCTACTATCGGTATAGGTGCCGGAAATGGAACCGATGGTCAAGTGTTGGTATTGCATGATATGCTTGGACTTAATCAAGGTTTTAATCCACGATTTTTACGCAGATATTTGAATTTGTTTGATGAAATCAAAGCAGCTACTGAGCATTACATTGCTGATGTTAAGTCAAAGGATTTTCCTAATGAAAAGGAGCAGTATTAAATGATTGAAGTTATTTACGAGGACAATCATCTGATTGTTGTCAATAAGAAGTCGGGAGATATTGTTCAGGGTGATAAGACCGGTGATGAGCCTTTAAGTGAGAAAGTAAAAAGGTATATCAAAGAAAAGTTCAATAAGCCAGGAGATGTTTTTTTAGGAGTTGTTCATCGTATAGACCGACCCGTTAGTGGCGCAGTTATTTTCGCACGAACAAGTAAGGCGCTTGCAAGAATGAACGCTATGTTTCAAAGTAAGGAAATCCAAAAGACCTATTGGGCGGTGGTGAAGAACAAACCAGCGAATTCGGAAGAGTTAGTTATTCGTTATTTAACCAAGAACGAAAAACAAAATAAGAGTTATTGTAGCAAGGTTCCTAAAGAGGGTGCTTTAAAAAGTGAGTTGACCTATACCCTACTTGCTTCATCAGATAATTATCATTTATTGGAGATTAATCCGCATACAGGTAGACATCATCAGATACGAGCGATGTTGTCAGATATTGGTAGTCCGATAAAAGGTGATTTGAAATATGGCTTTAACCGTAGTAATCAGGATGGGTCGATTCATTTACATGCCCGAGCAGTTCAGTTCGAACATCCAGTTACAAAAGAACCTATTTTTATAAAAGCTAATCCTCCGAAAGATTCGGTATGGGATTATTTTGATAATTTGTAGAGAAACATGTTTGCTTCGACTCCGCTCAGCAAACTGATTAACTATAAATTGTGGAGAGACATGTTTGCTTCGACTCCGCTCAGCAAACTGATTAACTATAAATTGTGGAGAGATATGTTTGCTTCGACTCCGCTCAGCAAACTTATTAACTATAAATTGTGGAGAGATATGTTTGCTTCGACTCCGCTCAGCAAACTGATTAATTATAAATTCTAGAGACAAGCATGCTGAGCGTAGCCGAAGCACGCTACTCCGCGATTCTGAGATGGAGCTACCACATACTTTGCCTCTTGCTACTTTGTAGCAAATAAAAAAGCTCATCAAAATTCTTACAAGTAAACTTGAGAATTTTTCTGAGCTTTTTTGCGCCTCGGCGCGAGGCAAAGTTTGTGGAGCCGGTGGGAGTTGAACCCACGTCCAGATAAGGAAATAATAAGCTTTCTACATGCTTAGTAGTCGCTTGGGTTTTCGAGATGATGTTAGGCGGATCACAAACCATCACCATCCTTATCTCCTGTTCTTAAGCTATCGTCGGAGCGCCAATAACCGCAGTTTGTCATTTTGATACCCCGGCCCTTCACCCGACAAACATGGACAAAGGCGGGATAGCTTGTCGCTACTCCTAGAGCAGACGATTAGGCAAATCCTCTTGGAGGATTATGCTGCAAGCGCGTAAGAAGTTTCGCCATTTAGACGATCGGAAGTTGCGTTTTAAGGGACCACTAACAACGCCCTGCATGCTTACTTACCAGTTGCACATACTGTCGATTCCTGTCGACCCCAATGCAGTTGCAAAGATAACTGAATATTTCCCTTAACGGAAGTCCGCAGTAATTATTTTAAATCGATTGCCAAATGCAATTAATTTGTATTTTAGGGGGCAATTCTACTATTTAATTGGATAATATAAACGAAATACAATTGAACTTATACAGCCAAATACGGAAATATAAGGAAGTTTTATAGCGGGTATAAGTTAGTTGGCTGCAAGGTTTAAAATATGAAAGAGACTGTAATTTTACTGATGACAATTTTGCTTTTCTGCTCTTGTAACTCAAGAAATAGAGAATCAAATAATGATAAACAGCTTCTTAAGGATTTTGCAAATATGGTTTCTTTTATAAATAATTTTTCAGGAAGTTCAAGCGGGGATTCAATTCCACCAACAAAAATTGATGGATTGAGAGCGTTAAGTTTTAAATTTAATGTAGATAGTTCAGGGTATCTTCTGAAGACAATAAATATATATTCTGACAATAAACAGATTCAAAGAATTATTGCTAATAAAGAAATCGAGCATAATCAATTTCAGCTTATTGATTGGAATTTTGATGGCTACAAAGACATTTCTGTTCTTTACAATTGTGGTTCTGGAGGTTGTGCTTATTGGATTTGGAATTATTCCTCAAAGGAGAATAGATATATTTATAATAAAGAATTGTCAGAAGTATTAGGATTAGAAATAGATACTACTGACCAATATATTGTATTTCATTATAGAGCAGGTTATTCGGAAGAAAATTGGGATAGCCTGAAATATAAGGATAATAAACTATTATTTGTAAAAGGGCTTTATAGAGAAAGATGGAATGACAGTCTCGGTAATTCTTGGGTAAAAAACACATACTCAAAGACGATTAACAAAGTTGTGATTACAAAAACAGATAGCTTTATTACTAAATGAAAAATAATTCAGCAGCTAACAGCACATTTGCAATAGGCGGGGTTTCGTGATCCGCAGACGTAAAAAGTTTAAAACTATTGGCGACATCGAAGCCATTATAAAAACTAAACTTTACCAAGCAATAAGTTTCACAAAGGAAGGACGAACAAAAGTCGCAACAATCAATGACAACAATGAACTATTCGGGCAGCCATAAACAACGAACCGCTAACAGCACCTACAAGAAAGTGGCGGTTCATTGGTTAAATAAAGCTTTGTGCTTCGAAATCGCCAACTTCTTGTAGCTGCAAAACGTCAAACTGTCTAAAAACTAACATCATTTTGTTTACTACTTTCAATAAGTAATTGCAAATAAAAAATGTAATCAAACTACATTTGTTCATGCAATTTATACAAGGAAAAAACAGAACTCAAAGCATCCTTTTCCCTGAATCGTTAGATCAGATTATTGATCAAAACAACGAAGTACGTATCATCGACCTATTTGTTGAAAGTATTAATCCCGCAGATTTTAAGTTTGTAATAAAAACTTCTATTGAAGGAAGGCCTTCTTATAACCCGAAGGATCTGCTAAAACTTTTTGTTTATGGATACTTAAATCAAATTCGTTCATCTCGTGCTTTAGAAAAGGACTGCAAAAGAAACATTGAATTGATGTGGTTGATGAAAGAGCTTGCTCCAGACCACAATACCATTTCAAATTTCAGAAAAGAAAATGAAAAAGCAATTCGTAAAGTGTTCCGTTACACTGTTAGTATTGCAAAGCAATTTGATTTAATTGGAGGAAAGTTAGTTGCTGGTGATAGCACAAAACTTCGTGCTCAAAATTCTAAGAAAAATAATTTTAATGCTCGTAAAATTGAAAGACACCTTGCTTACATTGATAACAAACTTAATGAATATAATATTGCGCTTGAATTAGCAGACGATGAAAACAAAAAAATAATCCAGTTAGAAATTCTAAAACAAAACAGACGCAAAAGACAATATCAAAATTACACAGCTATACTTGAGCAAACAGGAGAGGTTCAGATATCTACTTCCGATCCTGACAGCAGACAACTCATCACACGAAACAACATAACAGAAGTAGCATACAATATCCAAACGGTTGTAGATGCAAAACACAACTTGCCAATTGATTACAAAGTAACTAATGAAAACGACAGCAAAGCAATGGGCGCTATGCTCAGAAGAACAAAAACAATTTTAAACACAACAGATTTTACAGCACTTTATGATAAAGGTTATCATACAGGAAGCGAAATAAAAAC
>CALQOD010000134.1 GCA_943332105.1 Chitinophaga pinensis
AAATCAGAAGATAACGACGGTACAATTGTAGGCGGAAACAATAATGATCAGAATTTATTAAGTGGTACAGACGCAAGCGCTGGAATACCTCTTATAACTCAAGATGGTTTAATATTATCAACTGTTTTAGCTACAAATTATCAACCTGGCGGTGATATGCCTACAATAGGTTCATTAAATGATTCAACTATTTTTGGGAGTGACACAGCAACAGCGTTTATAACTCCCAATGCTACCTTGCAATATAGTGGCGGTATATCAGGCCAAGGACCTAATAATAATGTTTTAATTGCTCAACTAACTACTGCTGGTCAGCTGGAATTTGAATTAAATATTACTGTTATTGATAGTACTGGAGCAACTATTAATTATGTGGCTTCGGGTAACGATACAGTTATTCAAAATTCAATTTATAAATCATTTCCATTACTTAAATTTCCTCCTCAGTGTGGATGTTTAGACCCTCATTATATCGATTATAATGCACAAAATGCTTGTAGCGATTCAACGAAGTGTGTAACATTAGTAAGATTAGGTTGTATGGATACTTTAGCATGTAACTTTGATGCAGATGCTAACTATTCAGTTCCTGAAATGTGTTGTTATCCGGGCTCTTGTAATGATAGAGATATTGTATTTGTTTGTCCTGATATTACCTCTGGAAATCGAGTAATGTCTCTCTATCCTAACCCAGCAAATAACGACATTACTATTAGCCTTGGTGGAAATAAAAATTTAGGAGAAACACAGTTCCTTCTGATGAATTCATTTGGTAAGGAAATTCTGAGATTTTCAGATAATGTTTCAGAAGGTTCATGGACGAAGAATATTTCAATTTCTAATTTAGTAAGTGGCATTTATGTGTTGAAATGCTTATCACAGGATACAATTCAATCACAAGTAATTATTAAAAATTAAAGAATGAAAACAAATCAATTAATGAGAACCCTTGTTATTTTATTTTCGTTTATCACTTTAACTTTTGCTATTAGTTCTTGTGAAGAAGATGATACAACTCCTGTAGTGGGTAATGAAACTAGTACCATGACGGATATAGATGGGAATGTCTATAAAACTGTTAAAATAAATGGTAAGTGGTGGATGGCAGAAAATCTGAAAGTAAAAACATTCAGAGATAGTACAACTATTTTAGATGGTCAAACAGATAATAACTGGAAAGATACATTATCTGCATATTGCCTATATAACAACTTAGGCATAGCTCCCGGATTATTGTATAATTCTTATGCGGTATTAAATGCGAAAGGATTAGCACCACAAGGTTGGCATATAGCTACTGATGAAGATTGGAAAAATCTAGAACAATCACAAGGATTGTCTGGTGCAACAGCTAATTTGTTCGGATGGAGAGGAAGTGACGAAGCACAAAAATTAAAAATAGCAGCCTCACAAGGTTGGCAACGATATGCAGATTTATGGCCTACCAATGAATCGGGATTTTCTGCTGCTGCTGGAAGTTGTCGTTTATCGAACGGAACGTTTGGTGACCCGGGGTTGAGGCATACTGGCTTTTGGTGGACTAGCTCTATTGATATAAATAGTAACGAACTTTTATATCGTTACATGGATTATAAAAAGACAAATATCCTTCGTTCGCACATTGAAAATGGATATGGATTAAGCGTACGATGCGTCAAAGACTAATATTATTTTTGAAAGACAGAGGCCCTCAGGGGCCTCTTTTATTTTAATGTTAAGAAATGATTTATAAATGGATATGCACTTAACATTAAAGTGCTTTTAATGTAAAGATTTCATAAGTTATTTTTTCAATTAATTTTTTGTTGGGTCCATACATTTGTATCAGGAAATTTAAAAACCAAATTTATAACCCCTATGAAAAAATTAGTTACAAGAATTGCATTAGCAGCTTCAGCTGTATTTGCATTGGCAACGTCATCGTTTGCCCAAACAACATTAGGAGCAGATTGCGGATGTCCTTCCCTATCTTCTCGTTCAACTGTATTAATGTCATCTTTAGCTTCTTCAACTGGAGCAACTGATGGAGAGCTAACTGCGACTAACACTATCTTAGATTGTTCAAAATTGTACATTCTAGATAAGAAGATTTATGTACCAAGTGGAAAATCATTAACGATTAACCCAGGTGTTGTTGTTAAAGCTCGTGCTTATTCAACAGCAGATTCTGCAACTGCATTAACTGTATCAAGAGGCGGAAAAATTTTCGCTAACGGAACTGAAAGTTGCCAGGTAGTTTTTACTGCTGAAGCTGATCCAATGGACGGAACTTATTCATTAGCTAACAAAGGTAAGTGGGGTGGAATTTGTGTTGCAGGTAAAGCAACAAACAATTTAAAAGTAGCTGTCAATGGTCCTTTTGCAGTTGGTACAGCAGGTAAAATTTGCACAGCTGATGGTATAGGAACATTTGAAGGTTTCAACTCAACTAGCTACAGGGATCAGTTTGGTGCTGATTTAACTGCAGGTGAAACTTTTGATGATAATGATAACTCAGGTATTTTAACTTATATATCTATCCGTTACTCAGGAGCTATCCTAGTATTAGGTGGTGAGTTAAATGGTCTTTCATTAGGTTCAGTAGGTCGTGGAACAACAATCGATCATATTGAGATTGTTTCTTGCGCTGATGATGCAATTGAATTCTGGGGTGGTACAGTAAACGTTAAGAACTATGCTACTTTATTTGGTAATGATGATATGTTCGACTGGGATGATGCTTATTCTGGAAAGGCTCAATTTATTTTTGGTATTAAAGCAGCAGATACTACTGCAAGTGCTGATGGTGATAACGGTTTCGAAATGGATGCTGATGATCAAAAATCAAACATTACTCCTCGTTCGCATCCTGTTATTTATAATGCAACTATGATTGGTAATGACAAAAAAGTATTATCATCTGATAACTCTGGTTTAGCTGCTATCGAAGCAAAAGAATTAACTGAAGGTGAAATCTATAATTCAATTTTCGCAAATTTCCGTTATGGTTTAAACTTAATTAAAGCAGTTGGTACAAGAACAGGTGGATATGAAGCATATCATAACTGGGCTAACACTGGTGGTAACAGTACAAATAGTTTAAAGGTTAAGTGTAATGCTTTTGTAGGCATGACTAAAGATTTCGCTATAGATAAAAACGGAGTAACAGCATTTGCTGCTACAGATACAGCACAGTTCTACACTACTGACTTAAACACGACTCAAACATCATTAACAGGATTCGTTCCAACATGGGCTGCTAACTTTACTACTAATGCAGTTACAACAAAGTTTGATGCGATTCCTAACCCACAAATCACTAACGCTGCTGGATGTCCGACAGCTCCATATGATGGTTTCTATACTCCAGTATCTTACAAAGGTGCATTCCCTGCAACTGGTAAAAACTGGTTATCTAACTGGGCTTTCACGCAATTAATCAATGTTACAAGTGGTTTACAACCTTGTCCTACTGACCTCAATGCTGATGGAATTACAAATAACGTTGACTTCTTACAATTATTAGGTCAATTCAACCAGTCTTGTCAATAAGAAAATCAATTTAATAAAAATTATTAGAAATTTATTTTATGAAAAAAATATTTAGTTTAATCTTCCTTTTAACTGCATTATTTGTAAGCAAATCAAATGCTCAAAATGGATTAGAGAACGTAATCATCGAAAAGTATTACGTTTCTAATGCAGCAGATTCAACGGCAAGTGCTGTTGCTGCAGGTGGTAACTTACCAGCGGGTTCAGTAACTTACCGTGTGTATGCTGACTTATTACCTGGTTATAAATTCCAGGCATTATATGGTGTTGCAGCGCATCCTTTAAACATCTCTTCTAGTACAACTTTCTTCAACGAAGAAAACTTTGGTGGAACAAGTCCTAATGGTATCTCTGCAGCTAACAACAGAAGAAATGCTGTTATGTTAGATTCATGGTTCTCTGTAGGAGCATCAAGTGCTGGTAAAATGGGTGTAATAAAAACAGAAGATACAGATGGTTCAGTAGGTAATGCAAATGGTGTTTTATTAAATGCTAATGCTTCTGCCGGAATCGCTATCTCTGTTCAAGACGGACAAATTGTT
>CALQOD010000135.1 GCA_943332105.1 Chitinophaga pinensis
AGTAGGTGTAGGATATCGTGCTTCTAATCAAGGAAACACACTTGATTTAGTATTGGGCTACTCTCACCATGTGGTTTTTGAGTTGCCTTCTGAAATTAAAGTTTCAACTCGTCAGGATAAAGGACAAAATCCTATTATTACTTTGGAGAGTCATGATAAGCAATTATTAGGACAGGTTGCGGCAAAAATCAGATCATTACGTAAGCCTGAGCCATACAAAGGAAAAGGTATTAAGTTCGTTGGTGAATCATTACGTCGTAAGGCAGGTAAATCAGCTTCTAAAAAATAAAACAATTCAGTCACTCATTAAGTGGTTATTTGAATCATGCAAGATAAAAAGATATTACGCAGAAAAAAGATACGATCTCGTATCCGCAAGACCGTAAACGGTACGGCAGAATGCCCAAGATTATCCATATTTCGTTCCAATAAAGGAATCTATGCGCAGATAGTTGACGATTTAAAAGGTCATACAATTGTTGCAGCTTCATCAATGGAAGATGGAGTAGATAAAAAAGCGAACAAAGTTGATCAAGCCGTTGCAGTAGGTAAATTAGTAGCTCAAAAAGCAACAGCAGCTGGAGTTTCAGTAGTGGTTTTTGATCGTGGAGGCTATCTATACCATGGCCGTGTGAAAGCTTTAGCTGAAGGTGCTCGTGAAGCTGGACTTAAATTTTAATTATTAACGATAGACATTCATTTATAAGATGATTCAAGATAGCAAACGTGTAAAGTCAACTGATACAGAACTTCACGATAAATTAGTAGCAGTAAACCGCGTTACAAAAGTGACTAAAGGTGGACGTGCATTTGGATTTGCAGCGATTGTGGTTGTTGGAGATGAAAAAGGTGTTGTAGGACATGGACTAGGAAAAGCTAAAGAGGTATCTGATGCAGTTACTAAATCTATTGATGATGCTAAGAAAAATTTAGTTAAAGTTCCAATATACAAAGGAACAGTTCCTCATGAACAAGACGGTAAGTTTGGTGGAGCAAGAGTATTCTTGAAGCCAGCAGCTCCTGGAACTGGAGTAATTGCAGGTGGTGCGATGCGTGCTGTATTAGAGAGTGTTGGAATTACAGATGTACTTGCAAAATCAAAAGGATCATCAAATCCACATAATGTGGTTAAAGCTACTATCGATGCATTATTAAAGATGCGTGATCCTCGAGCAGTAGCAATGCAAAGAGGCGTTGATTTATCAAAAGTATTTAACGGCTAAGATCAATTAAATAAAAAGTAGAACTGAAAATGGCAACAGTATCAATTACACAAGTAAAGAGCGGAATTGACCGTAGCGAAAACCAAAAGCGTACTTTAAAGGCATTAGGTCTTCGTATGCATAAAACGGTAGAGTTAAGCGATACTCCTCAGTTAAGAGGAATGATTTCAAAAGTATCTCATTTAGTTAAAGTAGTAGAAAAATAATCCTTAGGGTATAAAGATTATCGCAACATGGAATTAAATAATTTAAAGCCTGCAAATGGCGCAGTAAAGAATAGAAAACGAATCGGACGTGGAGCAGGTTCAGGTCATGGTGGTACATCTACACGTGGACATAAAGGTGCTGGATCTCGTAGCGGAAATAGTCGTAAGATTGGTTTCGAAGGAGGACAAATGCCTTTGCAGCGTA
This sequence comes from Chitinophaga pinensis, assembly GCA_943332105.1. Lineage (GTDB taxonomy): Bacteria > Bacteroidota > Bacteroidia > AKYH767-A > OLB10 > CAINEC01. Next base: position 1,635 of record CALQOD010000135.1, read on the forward strand.
GATTGCCGAAATTCGGTTTTAAGAATATTAATCGTGTAGAGTATACAGGTATTAATCTTGATGTTCTTCAGAGGTTAGCCTCAGAGCAAGGTATTATTGAGTTTTCTCATGAGACATTTGTGAACAAAGGTCTTGCATCTAAAAATGATTTAGTAAAAATATTAGGTCGTGGTGAATTGACGGTAAAAGTTAATGTAACAGCCCACGCATTCTCATCAACAGCAAAAGAAGCAATTGAAAAAGTAGGCGGAAGCATCGCAACTCTATAAGGGCTTATGAAAAACTTTATCCAAACAATACAGAACATCTTTAAGATTGATGATTTAAAAACAAGAATCATCAATACTGTTGTGATCTTATTAATTTATCGCTTAGCAGCGCACGTTGTGTTGCCAGGGGTTGATCCAGCTCAATTATCTGGTTTGAAAAATCAAACTTCAGGTGGTATTTTAGGATTATTGGATATGTTTGCTGGAGGGGCTTTCTCACAGGCTTCAATCGTAGCTTTAGGAATTATGCCTTATATCTCTGCTTCAATTGTTGTTCAATTGTTAGGTATTGCTGTTCCTTACTTCCAAAAATTACAAAAAGAAGGTGAGAGTGGAAGAAATAAATTGAATCAGTTCACGCGTATTTTAACTGTTATTGTGGTAATGTTTCAGGCACCTGGTTACTTAATTAACTTAAGAACACAGGCTCCGGGGGCTCTTATCGCATATACAAACCCAGGAATTATTTCTCCCTCATTCTTTATGATAATGGCAACATTAATCATTATTGGAGGAACTTTATTCGTAATGTGGTTAGGAGAGCGTATTACAGAAAAAGGAATTGGTAATGGTATTTCTTTAATTATCATGACAGGCATTATTGCTCGATTACCTTTTGCTTTGCGTGATGAATTCTTCTCAAGATTAAATGATCAAGGCGGTGGATTAGTAGTGTTCTTAGTTGAAATTGTTGCTTTGTTTGCAATCGTCATGGCAGTGATATTATTAGTTCAAGGAACTCGTAAAATTCCAGTTCAATTTGCAAAGAAAATTGTTGGTAACAAACAATATGGCGGTGCTCGTCAGTATATTCCATTAAAGGTTAATGCTGCAGGTGTAATGCCTATTGTATTTGCGCAAGCAATTATGTTTATTCCTGCATACGTCGCGCAATTCTTTCCTGAGTCAGATATGTGGAGAGGTTTTGCAGCGTCTATTACGGATTTCCATTCACCATTATACAACATTGTTTTTGCTACATTGATTATTCTGTTTACTTACTTCTACACTGCAATTGCAGTTAATCCAAGTCAGATGGCAGATGATATGAAGAAAAATGGTGGGTTTGTTCCAGGAATAAAACCAGGAAGAAAAACGTCAGAATTTATTGATGATGTAATGTCGAAAATTACATTGCCAGGATCTATATTTCTTGCATTAGTAGCTATTATGCCAACTTTTGCAAAAGTTATTGGAGTTAATTCAAACTTTGCACAGTTTTTTGGAGGAACATCGCTGTTAATTACAGTAGGTGTTATTCTAGATACTTTGCAACAAATTGAAAGTCATTTGCTAATGCGCCACTACGATGGATTAATGAAATCGGGACGCATTAAAGGTCGCTCGACACCTGCAACTGCCTGATTTGTTAATACACTGAAGTTGATGAGTAGCGGAGTAATTGTGTATAAAACAAAGGAAGAAATTGAGCAACAAAGAGAGAGTTCTTTACTTGTTGGAAAGACATTGGCAGAAGTAGCCAGTCATTTGAAGCCCGGAATAGCTACACTGCATTTAGATACAATTGCAGAGCAGTTTATCCGAGATAATAAAGCTGAGCCATCGTTCAAAGGGTATCACGGGTATAAGCATAGCTTATGTATATCTATAAATGAAGAAGTGGTTCATGGTATCCCAGGCTCACGAGTTATTATGGATGGGGATATTGTTTCAATTGATTGTGGAGTGTTTAAGAATGGATTTCATGGAGATTCAGCTTATACATTTCCAATTGGTGGTGTTCAGGAAGATGTTTTAAACTTATTACGAGTTACAAAAACTTCATTATTAAAAGGAATTGCTAAAGCTAGAAATGGGAATCGTGTGGGAGACATTAGTGCGGCAGTTCAAGAGTTTGCGGAGTCATTTGGATACGGTGTTGTACGCGAATTAGTTGGTCATGGTGTTGGAAGAAATTTGCATGAAAAACCTGAAGTGCCCAATTACGGAAAGCGATCATCGGGTCCTGTATTAAAAGAAGGTATGGTGATAGCAATTGAACCAATGATTAACATGGGTCCTCGGCATATAAGACAATTGAAAGATGGTTGGACTGTCATGGCGCTTGATAAAAAGCCTTCAGCTCATTTTGAGCATA
>CALQOD010000136.1 GCA_943332105.1 Chitinophaga pinensis
CCTGGCAGTGATGGAAGTAGTAGCAAAGTTCAAGCATTTCATAATTTTTTAAATAATCCGAAAGAACAAATATTAATTTGTACCCATGCAACATTACGCTTTGCTTGTGAAGGATTAGAAGAAACAGCTTTTAATGATTGCCTATTGGCAATAGATGAGTTCCACCATGTTTCAGCCGATGTAAACAACCGTTTAGGAGATATTATCCGAAACATCATGCAGAAGTCAACGGCACATCTTATAGCTATGACGGGCTCTTATTTTAGAGGCGATAGTGTTCCTGTATTGCACCCTGATGATGAGGCGAAGTTTACTAAAGTAACTTACAACTATTACCAACAATTAAATGGATATGATTATTTGAAATCATTGGGGATTGGTTATCACTTTTACCAAGGGAAATACACCGATTCTATTATGGAAGTATTAGACCTCAACAAAAAAACGATTCTTCATATTCCAAATGTCAATTCTGGTGAATCAACCAAGGATAAGCATAACGAAGTAGATTATATCCTTGATCAAATTGGAACTATTGAAAAACAGGACCATAAGACAGGAGTTATTTATATCAAGAAACATTCGGATGGTAAAATTTTAAAAGTTGCCGATTTAGTAGAAGATACACCACGTGATAGAGATAGAATTGTTGCATACTTGCGAGAGATTAAATCTGTTGATGATATGGATTTAATAATTGCTTTAGGTATGGCGAAAGAAGGGTTTGACTGGCCTTATTGTGAACATGCGCTTACAGTAGGTTATAGAGGTTCATTAACAGAAATTATTCAAATTATAGGTCGTGCAACAAGGGATAGTTCAAATAAAGTTCACGCTCAGTTTACCAATCTAATTGCCCAACCAGATGCGCACGATGATGAAGTTAAATTGTCAGTAAATAATATGTTGAAAGCTATTACAGCATCCTTATTAATGGAACAAGTATTAGCACCTAATTGGAAATTCAAAACAAAACTTTCTGATGATGATATTGCAAAACCAGGTGAAATAAAAATCAGAGGCTTAAAAGAACCAAGTTCGAAGAGAGTAAAAGAAATTTTAGAGTCTGATTTAAATGATTTGAAGGCAACTATCTTGCAAGATGATACCATGTTAAAGGCAATGCCTGGAAATGTAGATCCTGAAGTCATCAACAAAGTACTAATACCCAAAATAATTCGCACCAAATATCCTGATTTGACTGCCGAGGAAGTTGAAGAAGTACGTCAAAATGTGGTGGTAGATTCCGTTATTAAAAATGGGGAAATTAAGGAAGTAGAGGATAAACGCTTTATTAGAATGGCAGGTCGCTTTGTAAATATTGATGACATTCATATTGATTTGATTGATCGGGTGAATCCATTTCAAAAAGCTTTTGAGATTTTATCGAAATCAGTCACAACAAAAGTTCTTAAAATTATCCAAGAAACAATTGAGGCAACACGCATTAAAATGGACTTTGAAGAAGCGAAAATTTTATGGCCCAAAGTTCAAGAGTTTGTACAAACATTCAAACGTGAACCCAACATTGATACAAATGATCCATTAGAAAAAAGAATGGCGGAATGTGTGATTTACTTGAAAGAAGAAAAAAGAAAAAAATTAGCGCAACAGAAAGATGGAGGACAAGGATAAAATATTAGATGAAATATTCAGCAACGATCCATATGGTTTACTAAATGTAAAACCAAAAATATCTACTGTCAAAACTGCTGATGAAAGATTAAGTTCATCCTTTGATGAGATTAATGCTTTTATTGAAAAAAATGACAGAGAGCCAGCCCCTAATCCCTCGAATATTTCTGAATATCAATTGTACTCAAGATTAAAAAATCTGCGCGAAGATGAAGATAAAATGCAGGCTTTAGAGCCGCAAGATAAATATGGATTACTAAATGTAGTGAAGAAAGAAATCAATTCCATTGATGATATTTTCAATGATGATTTATCAGGGATATTTGATGACGGAGAGGCACAAAGTTTATTTGAGTTCAAACATACACCAAGAGAAATAGCAAGAGCAGAAGCTGATTTTGTTGCTCGTCGTAAGCCTTGCAAAAACTTTAAAGATTATGACGAACTTTTTAAATCTGTTCAAGCAGATTTATCAAGTGGCAAAAGAAAATTGGTGGATTTTAAATTAGGGAATCTTAGAGAAGGTGCGTATTATATTCATCGAGGAATTTTATTCTTACTTGAGAAAATCGATATTTCTAAAAAAGAACATTATAGAGAAGATGGAACAAGGGTTAGAACAGATGGTCGAACGCGATGTGTGTTTGAAAACGGTACAGAGTCAAATATGTTAATGCGTTCTGTTGAGAAGAGTTTATATGCAAATGGAATGGTAGTTACAGAAAATGCTGATGATGTAACTGAAAAGTTTTATGAGAGTTTCACTGATATTACAGATGTAGATAAAGAAGCAGGATACATCTATGTATTGAGTTCTAAATCTACTGATCCCAAAATCCAAGCAATTAAAAATTTATTTAAAATTGGATATTCGACTACTTCTGTCGTATCACGCATTAGGAATGCAGAAAAAGAGCCTACTTATTTAATGGCACCTGTTGAGCTTGAAGCTGAATACAAGACATTTAATATGAACACTCAGAAGTTTGAACAATTGCTGCATAATTTCTTTGGTTCGTGTTGCTTAAATATTGATATCTATGATGAAAAATTACGACGTAGAATGCCTCAGGAATGGTTTGTCGTACCATTGGATATTATTGATAAAGCAATCGAATTAATTATTACAGAGGATATAGTGCACTACAAATATGATAAATCAAGTGAAAAAATTGTTTCTAAATAAACTGTTCGATTTTATATTTATTAATTGATTATCTAATTAGTATTGTATTTACAATAACAAACCATAAAAATTTTAGTTAAGATGAATTTTAAAAACATTCAAGAACTTTTTGACTATTTATTATCAATGAATGGTACCCGAATAAGACAGGATGACAAATCTTGTTCAATATGGTTACCTAATGGTAAATTTATCAATGGTAAATTTGAAAGTCAAATTGATTTTAAATCCAAGGATTTATTAAATAACAATACATTCTTTATTTACAATGAAAATGAAATCGCATGTGTTGAATCTTATTTGATGGTAATATTTCTTAAAGATGCAGATTCCTTTTTAAATATTATTTTTAATAAATATCCTGAAATAGCTCCTTTAGAATATAAGTTAAGTTATGTTGTTTCTGATTTACAGAATGCTTTGGATCAATTACAATCTATGCGGATTCAAATTGGTGCTTTAAAGAAAGAATTGGAAAATAATAAAAAGGAATACAGTGATTTAAAAAAATATTATGAAGACAGAGAATATTGGACTGAAAGGAATAAAAGCGAATTAAATAAGCAAACTGAAAATCATATTCGTTTATTAACTTGGATTAATGATTTAAAAAAAATTATTACCATTGAACAAATTAAAAAAGTAGAACAATTTACTAATTCAGATAATGCTTTTGGTGAAATTGAGTATGGTTTTGTTAAGGGAGTTATTAAATTAACTTATTACACAACTATATGGGGTAGCGCTGACCTTGCGGGTCTTGATTTGGGCTCCAAAAGACGTTTTGTATATCTTGATAAATTGGGAAACGAAATAGATAAAGAACCTAATGGTGGTGGTTTCTACATTGGAAATAAAGAATTCAGTGCATTGAAAACGAAAATGGATAAATAGGAAATATTTTTTTAAGTAATAATAATCTTAAAAGTAGGTTGTGTATCAACTTAACCCCACAAAAAAAACCGCCTAATATACAGTAAGCGGTTTTTATTTTTATTCTAAATTTTTCTTAATGATCGTGGTCGTCGTGCATACCCGGAGTGTGCGCGTGTCCGTGAGCTAATTCTTCTTCAGATGCTTCACGTACCTCAACTACTTGTCCATCGAATTGTAGCG
>CALQOD010000137.1 GCA_943332105.1 Chitinophaga pinensis
ATTTAAAATCGATACTTCGTATGAACTGCAATCAACAAAATCATCAGGAGCTTCCTCTAATGAAAAATCATTAACTACAATAAATTTCGGAACAAATCTGCCATCTTTTTTAAATATAGCTTCTGCATTTTCCAAAAGGATTTTAGCAGATTCCCAGTCATTAAACACAGGCATTACTATAGCAACTTCAATCATACAAATCAAAATTTAGGAATCAATTGAATTAACAAGGTTTGTATAGATAAGTATGCTAATCATCTCTTTTGTATATCTACAAATATAATCAAATTGTACGTAAACATTATTTCTTACCCCGCCCACCCTTCTCTATCTAAACTTCGATACTGAATAGCTTCTGCTAGATGTTCGGTCTTAATATCTTCACTACCTTCTAAATCTGCAATTGTCCGTGATACTTTTAATATGCGATCATAAGCACGCGCGGAAAGTCCCAGTTTATGCATAGCAATTTTTAATAGCTCTGTACTTTCATTATTTAAGCGACAGATTTCTTGTAACATACGCGACGACATTTGTGCATTAGAATATACTCCTATTTCATTTTTATAGCGCTGTTCCTGAATTTCACGCGCAGCAATTACACGATTACGAATATGCTCACTTGATTCTGCCACTCTGCTTTTTGAAAGTTCATTAAACGGAACAGGAATAACTTCTACGTGCAAATCGATACGATCCAGCAAAGGCCCTGATAAGCGGTTTAAATATTTCTGTACAACACCAGGTGCGCATACACATTCTTTTTCGGGATGGTTATAGTAGCCACAGGGGCAAGGATTCATACTGGAAACTAGCATAAAGCTAGCAGGATATTCAACAGAGAATTTAGCTCGTGAAATAGCTACCTTTCTTTCCTCCAATGGCTGACGCATTACTTCTAAAACTGTTCGTTTAAACTCTGGTAATTCATCTAAAAACAAAACACCATTATGTGCTAATGAAATCTCTCCCGGTTGTGGATATCCACCACCACCAACTAGTGCAATGTCGGATATAGTATGATGTGGTGAACGGAAAGGCCTGGTCGTTATGATTCCTTTCTTGGCAGAAGTTTTACCTACTATCGAATGTATTTTAGTAGTCTCGAGTGATTCTTCTAATGTTAATGGAGGAAGAATAGTAGGCAATCGTTTTGCGAGCATCGTTTTGCCTGCGCCAGGAGGTCCAATAAGAATTACATTATGTCCACCAGCTGCTGCAATTTCTAAAGCACGCTTAATATTCTCTTGGCCTTTTACGTCGGAAAAATCAACTTCCAATTGTTGCTGATGCTTTATAAACTCTTCGCGGATATCCACCACCGTTACTTCCTTTTGTAAATCGCCTTCTAAGAAGCCAACTACTTCGGTGAGTGACTCCATACCATATACTTCTAATCCCTGAACAACGGCTGCCTCTCGTGCATTTTGCGCTGGAAGAATAATTCCCTTAAAGCCTTCATTCTTGGCTTGAATAGCAATGGGCAGCGCTCCCCGTATTGGAAGTAATTGACCATCGAGCGACAACTCGCCCATAATTATATACTCCGAAAAATCGGTAGTTTCAATCTGGCCTGATGCAGAAAGAATACATAAGGCAATTGGTAAATCGTAAGCAGATCCTTCTTTACGAATATCTGCCGGAGCCATATTTATTACTATGCGTTTGCCTGGCCATTTGAAATCATTTGTTTTAAGTGCAGCCTCAATGCGTTGTATACTTTCTTTAACTGCGTTATCTGGCAAACCGACGAGAAAAACTTTTACTCCATTGGCCATATGTACCTCAATAGCGATAGTAATTGCAGAGATGCCATGCAGAGCACTGCCATAAGCTTTTACGAGCATATAAAATTAATTATGGACCATTCAAAAAATGAAATCCTATTTAACCGCAAATGTAAATTGTAAGAATTACAATATCCGACAACAAACATTTAAGTTCAAAAAAAATCCCGGCCTTTATAGGACCGGGACTTTACTCTGATTATTGAAAAATTAGTACACAAACTTTCTACTTACAGCATCACTATCGTTGCGAATGATGATGAAATACAGTCCGTGCGGTAAATTAGCATTTAATTTAATTTTATTTGAGCCTTTTGTAGCTGATACACCTGATTCTGAATAAATCACTCGACCTGAAACATCGGTGATTTCAACATTAACTGGCAAATCAGAATTATATATGAAATCTACGTTGATATCATTTGAAACTGACATATCCGAATAAATATTAGTGATATCAAATGGAGCCTTGCTTCCAAACCAAACTGCTTGTGGTTCTGAATAAGTGAAATCACCATTGAAATCAGTTTGCTTTAAACGATAGTATTGTAAACCATAAACTGGCTTTTCATCATACGTTGAATAGTTTAAAAGGATATTGCTATTATGCATATAAGAATTCACTTTATCAACGAAACTATATTCATTCATATCAACCGTACGTTCAACAGTAAAGTAATCATTATCTACTTCAGATGCCGTTGTCCAATCTAAGCGAACACGCTTTCCATCAGGACGAGCTTTGAAATCAACTAACTCAATTGGTAGTGGAGAGTTTGCAACCGAAATTGTCCATGGTGTAAAATCTCCTACTGGTGCTGAAGGTGTATAATAAGGACCTAAGGTAGCGGGAACAATTGGCCAATCCCAACCATTAACAATAACCTCGTCATATTTAGTAGTTGTATTTTGAGAATAATTTTGAAGATAACTCACGCGAGTTTGCTGCTGATTGTATGGAGTGGATGAACCACCTTGTCCAGGCCATGGCCCTACAACAGCTGGTGAATTACCTGCACTTACACCAGTCTGAACACCTGCTACAGTAAATGTTGTTGCTGTTGGGACACTAGTAATAACTCCGTTAATAATATTATATCCAGCTGGGGTTAATGGTCCAGAAATAGTAACGCCTTGACCCACTAAAAAACCATGCGATGCGCTAGTTGTATAGGTTATGACAGATCCATTTCCTGAAGCTATGGTTACTGTTGCTTGTCCAACAGAAGTGGCTGTAATACGTAACCATGATAATCCCCATGCTCTCCAAGGTTGGGCTTTACCTTGAGTTAATATTGGAGCCGCCATTGTAGCAGGACGTTCAATAGGACCTGATGTTGCAGCATTGTTAAATCGGAAATACAGATCTACTAAAGGAGAGAAGTATGCAGTTGCTGCCGTACCACCTGAAGTTCCTGCTGTTGCTAAGTTAAGGATGGTAAATGAATTCGCAGTTATTGATCCAATGTTACCAGAAATATTAAATCTTGCTGTATCAAGCCCTACAACTGAAATCCACCCATTAACATATAATCCAGTTGTTGAAGAAGTGTTGAAGGTTATGCTAGTCCCATTTGCAACTGCGGAAGTAATTACATAAGTTGGAGTAGCGGCGGTTTTACCCACCATCCAATATCTATCCGATGCTGTACCAGGATTTGGTGTTGTTGAATTGAAAAAATCAATATGAGTAACCGTAGGAGGATCAGGTAAAGTATTGTTTAGCCAGTATTTTGTTCCCACTCTAAAATCACCCAAATTACCTGATTTATGTACGAAAGAATAAGGAATATAATTTTGAACGGGTACTGCCGCAGTGGTATCCACTCTATTTCCAAACGGAATTGTACGTGTTACAGCTGTTGGAGATAATGAGAAATCACCAATTGTCCAATTCACAATCGAATTTGCATTTTCACTAATAAGCAATCCCGTTCCTGCTGTTCCAGGTTGTCCGGTTCCTTGAATTACACGAGAGAATGCTGCTGGATTAGACCATTTCATAAATAATGGTTTTCCATTCATCACCATCTGCCCTGTTCCCAAAAAGAAAGTATCCTGAATTGAAATTGAATCATTATTTAAATAAATTGCGCGATTAGCAGCTGATTTTGCCAAACTGAA
>CALQOD010000138.1 GCA_943332105.1 Chitinophaga pinensis
ACTGTTGATCCATTAGGTGGTAGTCATTATGTAGAAGCACTAACAAAAGAAGTGGAAGAAAAGGCCTGGGAATATATTCACAAGATTGATGAGATGGGTGGAGCCGTTGCTGCGATCGAAGCGGGTTATATTCAAAAAGAAATAGCTGCATCAGCGTATCAGTATCAGCGCGATATTGAATCAGGTGATAAAGTAATTGTAGGTGTAAATAAATTTACCATTGAAGAACCTCCGTTCGAAAACTTATTTACTGTTGATGACACTATTCGTCAAATACAGATTGATAAAATCCACCATGTAAAAGCGAAGAGAGACAATGAGCTTGTAAAAGAAACATTACAGGCCTTAGAAAAAGCGGCTATTGACGGAAGTAATGTGATGCCAAAAATATTGGACGCTGTAGAAGCGTATGCAACGCTTGGGGAAGTTTGTGATGTGATGCGTGGCGTATTCGGAGAATATACAGGAGGGTAATTACTCCTCGTATTTCACTTCTTCATTGGTGGAGTCATTCACGAATAAAAAAATGTCTTCGTTATCTTTTTTCATCAGATAATGTTCGCGTGCGTATTTTTCAAGATGCTCCGGGTCCGACATTAACTCTTGCATATCAGCTTTGTTCTTCTCAATCTCTGAAGTGTAGTAAGCTTTATCAGCTTTTAATTTACCGAGTTCACTTCTGTAACTGTAAAGAGTGAACATATCATTTTTATCAAAGAATGTCATCCAGATTAAAAATACGAAAGCAGTCATGAAATACCGGTTCTTTAAATAAGGAACCAATTTTTTAAACTTGACATTTTTCAGGTTGAATTTCATGTGGATAAAAGTAAAAATGATTTTTAAAATAGCAAGTGTGAAATCAACTTATATTAAAGAAAATAACTACCGTCAATTGTCAATTACTTCGAACAGCTGACGGTAGTAATAGGTTGCTATTATTTCCCAATATGAATATTTACATTCTTGTGATGTGTGGTATCACCATCTTTTTCAATTTTAACTTCTTTACCATTAACGTTCACTTGAATGGTAGTTTCTTCTTGATCTTCTTTTTCTCCTTTATAATTTGGATCGCAGCTTGAACATTCTAAGCCACCACCTGTCATTGTCCATATTTTATCAGTCATATCCCCATCGTACATATTGGTAGTGTTTTTTATATCATGTAAAAGTAAGTCTAGATCGTGGCCTAAGTAAACCGACTTTCCATTTGGGACTTTTAAGATTAAATGAAGTGATTGTCCGCGGAACTTTTTACCTGGCAAAATGCTAAAATAATTAGCGAGTGAAAGTGAGCTGTCTGTTTGATTGATTTTATATTGTAGTTCTTTTGTTCCTAGTAGCGCATCTTGTTTACTGCTTCCGCGTGATGAAATTTCTTGCACCAATTCAAACTCATTTCCATCAGCTCTTACAATATCTAAATCGACTAATGTTAAGGATGCTGTATCCTGATTCGAAACAATATTAAAATTATTATTATTTCCACTTACACCAATGAAAATATCAGAAGTGTTTTCATTAATCAAAACATCATTTAAATAGAGTGTATCACCTTTGGGTTGCAGAATCGGCATCGTTACAGTCGCGGTTTGTTTTGATCCAAAGTTTTTACTGATGGCGATAGTAATATAGGATACTAGTATAAATCCTATAATCCATAAAACACCAGCTGTTGTTCTTACTTGACTAGGCTCTTTTCGTATATTAAATAAGTAACGAAGTGCTCGGTATAATAGAAGTATTAATGGAATACCGATAAGCAAGCCAATGCCTGTGATTGCAATGGCCATTTGTGTAGAAGACAAAACAAAATTGCTTAGAAACACTGGGATATTTGCATCACCCAATGCGCCAGTTATTCCCAATAATGCCATCATCAATCCGAAAAGTAATAAGAATAAAATAACGGAGATTACCGCACCAATAAACTTTGCAATGAATTTTAAAATCTGTAATGCAATAGAAATTACATCTTCAACAAATCGTGATAAACGAGTCGTGCCTTTTTGAAACAATGGCTTTTTGCCTTTTACTCTTTCCGTTAGATCATTCACATCTTCTTCTATCGTTTCTTTTATTGTATCCAGATTAATAGGCTTTCCCTTCATAGCTAATTTTTCAGAGGCATTATTTGCTTTCGGAATTACAATCCATAATATGATGTAAAGTAAAAGGCCTGCTCCAAAGTAGATTACTGAAAATACGAGTAGTAAACGAAGCCAAAGAGGTTGTATTCCGAAATAATGTGCTACACCACTACATACACCTCCAATAATTTTATCATCTGGGTCGCGGAATAATTTTTTATCAGCGCGTTCTTGCTTTGTAGATTCGCCCTCTGATGATTGTTCATCGGCTCCGGCAACCTCCGATGGTTTACCAAGTTGTTTCATTACTTCTTCTACATCAGCATCGGTAACAACCATTCTGCTGTTCGAAATTTTTTCAGAAAACATTTCTGCTATTCTGATTTCAATGTCTTGAATAATTTCATCACGGCCATCTGAAAGGGTGAAGTAACTTTTTATGTTCGACAAATAACTTTGTAATTGTTCGTATGCGGTTTCTTCGATGTGAAATACGATGCCGCCAATATTTACGGTGACTGTTTTTTTCATATTATTTAGAAGTTGTCATGTTAACGGCTTGCGCCAATTCATTCCATGTTTGATTTAATGCGTTAAAAAAATCTTCACCAATAGGGGTGAGCGAATAATATTTTCGTGGTGGTCCGCTGGAAGACTCTTTCCAGTTATAGGCAAGAAGTCCTTGGTTTTTTAAGCGGGTTAATAGCGGGTATAAGGTACCTTCTACCACGATGAGCTTTGCATCTTTAAGTTTGCTGATAATATCAGAAGGATAAACTTCTCCCTGCGATATGATGCCGAGTATGCAAAACTCCAGTACGCCTTTCCGCATTTGCTGTTGTGTGTTTTCGAGATTACTCATGCTTTTTATTTGATGGGTGCAAACATATGGTATTTTTATAGTACTATGCAATACAAGGTACTGTAAAAAATTTAAATTGCTGAATTTCAGTGATAAAAATTTCAAATGATTGATTAAAATGTCCGATTTAGTTTAAAGTAATTGTTTTCATCCACGTATTTACAAGCAGTTATTGAGAACAATATTTCGGACACGTTTGGATGATATGTACCAAATATTGCATTTTTGGAACATGTTATTGCGATATGGGACAATTTGCACCACATCTGAATTTATAAAAAATGTCCAACTCCCATTTTAACTTTAAACAATTCTCCATTCAACAAGATCTTTGTTCCATGAAGGTTGGGACCGATGGAGTTTTATTAGGCGCTTGGACAAACACTGATAATGCAAGTCGTATTCTAGATATTGGAACTGGTACTGGACTAATTGCCTTAATGCTTGCACAGCGTTCTGATGCAATTATTACCGCAGTGGATGCAGAAGAAAATGCCTGTAATCAAACCAAAATTAATTTTAATGCATCGCCATGGAAAGAACGTTTGAGTATAGTTCATGCTAAAATTCAAGAATATCAAACTGATGAAAAATTCGATTTGATAGTTTCTAATCCTCCTTATTTTACTGGCTATTTTTCTTCGGATAATTTGTCGCGCAATATTGCACGCTCAGCTGATGTTTTATTGCCTTATGAAGATTTAATAGCAGCAGCAAAAAGATTGTTGAGAGAAGATGGAAGACTTTCGCTGATTCTTCCATTTGATCAACAAGAAAAGATGGGAAGTATTGCAGTAGAAAACGGATTTATACAATCA
>CALQOD010000139.1 GCA_943332105.1 Chitinophaga pinensis
CCAGGTTGATAATTTGTAGCTAAAACAGTTGATAATATTAAACCATCTTGAGTTATAAGAGGTATTCCAGCGCTTGCGTCTGTACCACTTAATAAATTCTGATCATTATTGTTTCCGCCTACAATTGTACCGTCGTTATCTTCTGATTTTAAAATACCATGATGCTTATTTGTTGCAGCACCAATTGTCAGCCAACTATCTAAACCAACAGTACTGATTGCTAAATCATTTTTATTGATTTTGAATCCGTAGGTACCGCCATTAGAACTATTCAATGTGTCATTATTAAAAAAAGGCTGACTACTTTTAATCTTTAGTAGGTGTAAAGAATCTGCAAATATTTTTGAGACCTTACTTCCATTTGCTAAATCAATAAATACACGATAAGTTATTGCGCCTGGTTGCAACTGACCACCATCAGTATTGGCAATATCAACCGAGTCAGCGATATAATATTTTTCAACTATTACATTTTGAATTTGTGCCTGTGTGTTTAATCCAATAAACAAAAACAGAACTATGAATTTAATTATCGTTTTCATTGTATTATATCTTATAAGAAACACCTAACTGGAAACTAGAACCGAAGCGAAATTTATCGTAGGATTGATTCCAATCTTTTCTAAAGATTGGCGAATCAAACAAATCGTTTATGCTTTTACCAATTCCTGATTGAAAGGAACCATCGCTGTAATTGTAGGCACGTTGTATTGGAGCGTTTAATAAATCTCTTCCAGTTAAACTAACGGTAAAGTGATCCCCCAGTTTTTTAGAAACCTTTATATCAATTGTATTTCGCGGTAATTCAAAAATATCAGGTACATTTTTTTGTCCTACTGATAACACTAGTCGAGGTCCTTGAACATTATACGATAAGGATACGCTTAAGCCAAGACTATCTTCGTTATACGTTAAAATTGCATTGAAAATATAAGGTGCTTGTCCGAACATCGAACGCTTCACTGTATCAATTGGAACAAACTGCTTTATTCCATTATTCACATAAATAGTATTTTGCACTACTTCAGTAGCCGATTTAACAAAAGTTATATTAGTACGTGCTTCTAATTTTTTTATGATTTTTCTTTTGCCCTCAAACTCTGCACCTACTACCGTTGAATAATCTACATTTTGCCAGGTAATGAAATTGGAGTTAACTAACTCAATATGATTTCTAAATGTTTTGAAGAACATACTCGCAGAAAAATCGTTTCCTGATGTATAGTATTTTTCAAATCTCACATCGTAGTTATTAATGTGAACCATTTTCAAACTTGAATTACCTACAACAGGTAAACGATATTCATAATCGAATACTGCAATATCTGATAACTCACGAATACTTGGACGAGCAATTGAACTACTATAACTCAATCGAATATTTGTTGGTGCTCCTTCTGTTTCTTTCAATTTATAAATAACATTTACACTTGGTAGAATACTCCACTCATCCAGTTTTCCTGGATTAGCTAATGGGAAATTCTCATTGTAAAATCTACGTTCGTCGTTTGGCGCATATCCTAATGAATCAAAAAGAGATACATCCGTAAATAATTTTGCTTTTTCAGCTCTGATACCTCCAGACAAACGCAACTTTTTATTCACTGCATAATCGGACATTGCATAGGCCGCAAATATTGTTGAATTACCGAAAGTATGATTAACAGCGCCAGACTTACTATATTCTGAGCTATTATAATAAGCTGGGAAAGAAGAAACACCATTTACTGTTTGAATATCAAAAACTGAATAATTCAAGAATGAATTTAAGTCGCCATAAAACTGACTATTCTCTGTTCTTACATCATATTGATACTGATCATACTTTTTATCATTGCGCTGATAAGCTCCTCCAAATTTCAACTTGCGTGATAATCCAGTAGTGTCTTTTGAAATTGGCAATTCAAATGAAATTCTTGAATCAAAAAAATCATCATTCAAATAACGATAGAAACGAGCAATTGCTCCTGTTGTACCTTCAATCTGAAATGCACCAGAAGTTGGGTCACTGGAATAACGAATATTTTTGAAATCTGGAATCTGACTATTACCGTTGGTATAAGAAGCATTTGCTTCAATTTTTAATTTATACTTTGGAATATAATGCTCCGATTTGTATTGATAAACCATTTGACTTCTCTGCTCAAAAAACTGACTTTTAGTGATTCGAATATCAGAAATTTCAGAGGCATCAAATGAATTACGTACGTTATTTACACCCGTTAAATTAGGCATGAATAAAAACGAAACACTGTTATTAGGATTTAATTTATAAGCAACGTTAAAAAGTGCACTCCATCCATTTGTTTCACGACTTGCCTGCTGTGAAATATTTTCTGTTTTACGTTGTCCTTCACTTGCATCATACGTCCAACGAACTACTTCCGATTGTGGGTCGTACATTACACTTGAACCATATTTGAATCCTGCAATGAATCCTAAAGGTCGGCCAAATAAATTTACCTGATTACCTATGCTGAAACTTTGCGAAAAGTTTAATGGTGCATTACGTGTAGTAGTATTCCAGTTATTAGCAAATCTTTTTGCTGAGCCTGGTACATTTGAATTTATGGAATTAAATGCATCTGATTTATATCCGCCTGTATTAAACAAATCTTTTGCCTGATTAAATGCAGTAGCATCATCAAATAAAGCTGGCGCTAACAATCCTAATTGAACTAAACCTAACTTGAAATAAGTATTATTAATATCCTCAGTAGGATCAATTGATGTTATTCCAAGTGAATTATAGTAATCACCTAATCCTAGCGCGTTAAAGGTTTGTAATAAAGAAGCTTCGGTGTTGGCAAAAGCAAATGTTGCATGATCATAACTTCTTAAGCCATCGTCATAACCCAACCAATCGGTTGAACTTCTATCAGACGAAATAATGTTTTTAAATGTAGATTGATTGTTATACCCAAAAGTCGATTCAATATTGATAGCGAGGTTATCGGGATAATCTTTTGTTTCAACAGATAAAAATGCTCCTGCCCAATCACCTGGCAAATCAGGGCTTGCTGTTTTAGTAATGAATACATTATCAATTAAACTTGCAGGAAATAAATCTAATTTGATATTATTAGTAAACGGATCTAAAGTTGGAATCATCGAACCATTCACGGCTGTTTTTACATATCTATCGCCAATACCTCTTACAGTAATAAAACCTCCATTAGTAGAAACACCAGAAACACGAGCTACTGCTGCAACCACGCTGGCATCGCCTGTTTTCTTCATTGTTTCAGAAGAAATATAATCCATAGAAACAGCAGCATTTTTCTTTACCATTTCTGAGAAATACTCTCTAGCTTTTGTTGCCTTAGCAGAAATCTCTACTCCTTTTAATTCTTGTGCAGAGGATTCCATGATAATATCTTTCACAACTACTTTCCCTGCTGGGTTGATTGTAATTTCCTGATTTTTATAACTCACATAGGTAAATACAACTACTTGCGGACCTGCATCTTTAAAAGTTAAAGAATAATTACCATCAAAATCAGAGCTTGTACCAACAGCACGATTGCTTTTAAGCATAACGGTTACGCCTATGAGCGTTTCGCCATTGGTATCAATTATTTTTCCACGGATTGTACCTTGTCCGAATGAATTAAAAACACAAGAAATTAATATTAATAACAGAAGTAATGGCTTCTTCATAGTAGAAGTCGTAAGGGCTTTTATTTTTTAATGAATTTTTGAGTTGAACTGATTCCGTTTACTGATAATTCAATAAAGTAAAGTCCTGTATTTAATTTGTCTACTTCA
>CALQOD010000140.1 GCA_943332105.1 Chitinophaga pinensis
ATAGCAAAGTTTGATGGAATAAACTGGCAAGTTGTAGGCGGAGGACTGGGTAATTTTTCATCGGTTGTATATGATATGGATTTTCATTGCAACGATTTATATGTTTGCGGCCAATTTAAAACGGCAGGTGTAGATACAGTAAACAATGTAGTGAAATGGAATGGAAGCGCATGGCAAGGATTAGGCGCTGGATTAATCCAGGATACCACTGCAACCCCTTATGCTTTTTCTATGGCTCTTCAAAAAAATATACTTTGGATAGGAGGTAATTTTGCGTGGGCAGGAGGAAAACGCGCTGATAAAGTTTCAGGTTATGCAATTGATGGAGTTCCTTCCGTTAAAATTACAGCAGTTACTTCTTCTGGTTGTACAGGAGATACACTTTTATTTCAAGCAACTGGATATAATTTAGGAACAAATCCTACTTATCAATGGCTTGCTAATAATATTCCTATTGGAAACAATAGCTCAATATTTCAATCAAATACTCTTACTAACGGAACGGCATTAACGTTAATGGTTATTACCAATCCTTCTTGCGGATATGGAGATACGATTTATAGTACGCCGATAACTTTACTGTTAACACCATTACAAACACCTCTTATTAATCAATCCAACAATAACTATACTATTACAAATCCTGACGCCTTAGCAACCTATACCTGGCAGATAGACAATTCAGGGACATGGGGAAATGTTATTCCAACGGTAACGGGTAGTAGTTATACTGCAATCAATGCAGGCTTGTATCGCGTACGTGGAGAAAAGGGCAGTTGCGCACGTTATTCTCAGACGGTGGTATCAACGGCTGTCAATGAAATTCCCGTTAGTATGAATTTGCTACTACTACCCAATCCTGCACACGATCAATTGACAATTCATAGTTCCGTTCTTATTCAATCGCTCGAACTTTCTGATGCAACTGGTAAAGTAATTTATATGGATTCAAAAATATCCGAAGTAAATCCGACAATTAATTTAAACGGAATTTCTCCGGGTATTTATCTGATCAAAATTACCGATCAAAACAAAAACATGTACAGCAAACGGTTTATAAAAGAATAGAATTACGCTTTAGCTTTTCTCTTTTGCAACCAAGCATCTAGGCTGTGTGAGCCAGAGCCAATCATAGCAATTGCAATAAACGCAATCATGTACAATAACGAGTGTTCTCTTTCACCTAAGGGTTCGCCAGCATGTGCTACAAAGGCAGCTACAAACATGGTAATGATTGCTGGTATAGACGCCCATCGAGTTTTAAATCCTACAATTAAAAAAATTGGGGCAACTAATTCTCCAAGCACCGCTAATGCGAGTGATGTCTCCGTGCCTAGTCCTAAAAAGTTGATAAATTTAATCTCTCCTCCTGCCATTAACTTTTCCAGTTTGTGCGTGCCATGCAAAAGCATTAGAGCAGGAATTCCTACTCTAAAAAGAGTATAACCGTATTTTGATAATTTATTATTTTCCATATTTCAATAATAACAAATTATCGTTTTACTTGTTTCCATTTTTCTTCAATAAATTCTCCGAAGCTCATCGAGTTAATATCGGTGACCACCTCTTTACTACTATCTTGATTTTCGAATAAGCTGTATTTTTGATTAGCGAGCACGGGAATTTTTGCATCGTAGGCAGGGTAATAAAACAACACTGCCGACATTCGTTCTTTACCGGAAGAAACAACGCGATGCAAAGGAGAAATATATTCGCCATTAGTAAGCATCGAAAAATAATCGCCGCAGTTAACTGCAAGTGCACCTTCCATAGGAGTCACTTCTATCCATTCGTTGTTATGAAATAATTCTAACCCTGTAACATGATGCTCTTGTAAAATCAAAGTAAGAAATCCCCAATCCGTATGAGCACTGGAGCCAATACGATTTTGTTGCTCCGGAAATTTTTCGTTGGCTTTATGATAAGGAAAATAATGAAATAGTCGCATCATTGAAATTGTATCACCACCCTTGCAATAGTCGCGAAGATAATTTTCATTGTTGGTATAGCTAAGTGAAAATGCACTCGTCAATGTTTCTGCCACCTCAATCATTTTTGCATACAACAACTCCATCTTTTGTTGCCAGTCGGCAGGAATATTTTTCCTATCCGGCCAGCGATTAACAGCTTGCAACGAATTTTCCAATAGTTGATTGCTGGACCATTGATAGCCATAAGAAAAGGCTTCTTTTACTTCGAGGGCATCGGATCCACTCTCTTCTCCCATTCCGATATATCCTCGTGCAATTCCATCTTTAGAAATTTTTATGTTGTTTTTTTCTTCGGATGATAAATTGAAAAACGCCTTCATGTATTGAAGCATTTTAGTCTCATCAATTCCGTGATTGATTAAATAAAAAAGGCCATAGGTTTTACAAGCCTCATGAATTTGCGCGGCTACTTTTTCTTTTTCTGCTGGATTATTACTTTGAAAAAGTTTTAAATCGATAACTGGAATTGTAATGTTAGACATATGGTCAAAACTAGAAATTTAATTTGATGATTTGATCATTTGATGATTTGAGAATAAAATGCAAAATCCTTCTTAAATATTTCTACCTTTTCATTAGGATGATTGGATAATTTTATCAGTAGCACTGATAAAACATGGGGAGACAGCAGCCCCACTTTATCCCGAGAAAGCCTCGGGACTTTATCCCGAGAAAGCTTTTTTCAAAAATAATTTACCTCAATCATTAAAAACCAATTGCCCTTCCACCGCAATTCTTTAACTTTGACTCCCGGAATAGGGTCTGAATAGTTCGGACTTCCCATTAAAAATTTATTGTTATGAGTCTTTTAGTAGTAGGAACCGTTGCGTTCGATGCCATTGAAACCCCATTTGGAAAAACAGATAAAATTGTAGGAGGTGCAGCAACCTATATCTCTGTATCTGCAAGTTATTTCAGAAAAAATATTAACCTTATTTCAGTAGTAGGAGATGATTTTCCGAATGCTACCATCGAAATGTTAAAAGAGAAAAGTGTCAATACCGATGGTCTTCAAATTAAACAAGGAGAAAAAACCTTTTTCTGGTCGGGAAAATACCACGCAGACATGAACACGCGTGATACGATGGATACGCAACTTAATGTGTTAAGCAACTTCGATCCGATTATTCCAGAATCGTATCAGGATTGTGAGTATTTAATGTTGGGGAACCTCATGCCGAGCTTACAGCAAAAAGTCATCAAAGGTTTAAAGAATCGTCCAAAGCTAATTGTATTAGATACTATGAATTTCTGGATAGAAGTAGCGTTAGCTGATTTATTAGCTACTATGAAGCTAATTGATGTTTTAACTATCAACGATGAAGAAGCACGATTATTAACAGGAGACTATTCTTTAGTAAAGGCAGCTCGTAAAATTTTAACGATGGGTCCTAAATACCTGATCATTAAAAAAGGAGAGCATGGTGCATTATTATTCCACGAGAAAGAAGTGTTCTTCGCACCTGCATTACCGTTAGAAGAAGTATTTGATCCGACAGGAGCGGGCGATACATTTGCAGGAGGGTTTATTGGTTACATAAGCGCTACCAACGATATTTCTTTCGACAATATAAAGCGTGGTGTGATTCACGGATCGGCAATGGCTTC
>CALQOD010000141.1 GCA_943332105.1 Chitinophaga pinensis
CATGATGGTCGATATAAAACACTAACAGAGGTAATGAATCATTATACAAATTCTTCTGATAAAAACTCATCAATGAATCCTAAATTGAAATCGGTTTATTTATTATCTTCGAATGAGAAAGTAGATATTATTGCATTTCTGCTAACATTAAGCGATAAGCAATTTCTGTTTGATAAACGATACACTTATCCGAAAGTACAAATTGACTCACTTCGAAATATAAATCACTAATTACCGCAAGTATAAAATCTTTAAGACTACTAAGTCGATTCATAAAACCAAAACTATGTTAAAGAAATCAATTTTATTTTTAATGCTATCATCGTGTGCCATGATCGCTAATGCACAAGGACCAGAAATCACCTCTTGGTTATTAAATACAAATGGTGCATTAGGAAGACATTATGTAAACGGAAACTCTACCCCAATACAAGATGCAGATTCCGTAAATGTTAAAACAGTTTTATATTCTGCAAACTGGGTTTATGTGAGAGCGAATGGAGTTCCATCTTATATAACAGGACCATTTCCAGCAAATCCATCTATTACAACGAGTCAGAATGCTATTTTTAAAATCTCGAGAATTCCTGTTCAAAACACAGGAACACCTACCAACACATCAGGAGGTAATATTGGGATATTTATCAATGGTGTTGCGTTGTTCGATTATCGTGATGGAGTAGCTTGGAATACTGCAACAAATTCTCCTTGTGGTGGACCTGGCAATCCTCCTTGCCCAGGTGGACCATTAGCTACATTAGACTGGAACAGAGATGCTATTCCTGCAGAAAGAGCAGGATTTGATTGTGCTAAAGGACATCCAGCGATGGGTAATTATCACCATCATCAAAATCCGAGTGCATTTAATCTCGATTTAAATGTCATATCTACTGTTTGCAATTTATATGCTGCAGATGGATTATACGTTATTGATAGCACAACACATTCGCCATTGATTGGATATGCATACGATGGCTTTCCGATTTATGGTGCTTATGGCTACGCCGACACGAATGGAACTGGCGGGATTACAAGAATAAAATCAGGTTATCATTTAAGAAATATCACAACTAGAACAACTAGTCCTACAGGAGTAACTGTACCGGCAGGACCAGCTGTAAGCACAACCTATCCGTTAGGTTATTACAGAGAAGATTACGAATACATCGCAGCACCAGGACAACTAGATGTATTAGATGTACATAACGGAAGATTTTGTGTTACGCCTGAATATCCGAATGGAATCTATTGCTATTTCGCTACAGTAGATGCTAATTGGAATTCTGCATATCCGTATGTTGTAGGACCAACATTTTATGGAACTCGTACTGCCGTAAAAGTTACAACCATCACCGAACCTGTTACTTTATACACACCATCAACAGCGAGCATCGATGAAAATAACAACTCTAATTTTTCTTTCAATGCATTTCCTAATCCAAGTTCTGAATTTATTGCGGTACAGTTTAGTGGACTTTTAAGAGAAGATATAACGGTTAGCCTATACGATATCAACGGAAGAAAAATCCATGAGCAAATCGTACAAGCTGGAAGCACGATAGGATATTTTGATGTCCGCACTTTATACGCAGGAGAATACATTTTAAAATGTGCGAATAATGAGGTGGTTGGTCAGAGGAGGGTATCGATTATTAAATAATTTGATGATTTGAAAATTGATTTAAATTTAAGAAAATCCGCTTTCTTTAGAGGGCGGATTTTTTATTGAGTTTTGATTCATTAAATCTTTAATGTTTTAATGAACTACAAATGATAAGTATAGCTACTTTAAAGAAACAGAAACCATAGAATTAACATAATTATTTTGTAAATTTGAAATTCCTTAAGGCAGAAATAAATGTTCAATACAATAGAAATTGATAGGAGTAATTTGACAATAATGGGAGTTAAGTTTAAGGACTTAAAAACCTTGGAAAGTACTGCAAATGCTTTGGGGAGTAATATGTTTGAAGGGTTTATACCTACACCAAAAGGTATTGAAATTATAAGAGACTATGTAACAGGAAAAATATCTTTAGCAGAATTTGTTGCATTCGCCAAACAAAAAGCATATGTCTGATTCTTACAAATACTTAGACCCTGACTTTAGTTACATTGATCCCAAGACAGGACTTTTAAGAAATTTACAAGACATAACTGATCCCGATGTATTGCTCTTTGTTGAAAGTGGTACAGTAACAAAACGACTTCAAGAACTTCATGAAAGTCCAATAAAAATTAAGGGCATTGACAACCTTTTTGAAATCCACAAACATTTATTTCAAGACTTATACGTTTGGGCTGGGGAAAAGCGAATAATTGAGATTAGTAAAGATGGTAAACAGTTTTTTCCTACATCAAATTTTGACAACGCATTTGTATACATTGATCATTTTATTGCTGAGTTCAATGAAATTCCGAAAGACAATAAAAAATTGCTAGCCGATAAATTAGCCCAGATTTTAGATAATATAAATTATTTACATCCATTTAGAGAAGGTAACGGTCGAACACAAAGAGAGTTTTTAAGACTGCTGGCGTTAGAAAAAGGCTTGAACTTAAATCTAAACCCGCCAGACAACAAAAGTATATACGAACGATATATGAAAGGAACAATTGAAAGTGATGTTAAGACTTTGACAGAATTAATTTTTGAACTAATTGACACGAATTACAATTTATAATTTATAATACGGCATGTAACAGAGCACAAGTGTCATAGCACTGTAGTCATAAAGTATCGGAATTGCTAATTTGAAAATTATTGTAATTTAAATAAGATCCGCTTTCTTTAGAGGGCGTATTTTTTATTGTTAATTGGTGGAATGAATCCGTGATAATTTATTTTGAATGTTAATTTATATTACTTTAGTACATACGAAACAAAACTGCGCCAATACATCCCAATACGGAAATATAAGGAAGTTTTATAGCGTGTATAAGGTAGTTAGCGGTCATTGTAAAAAACCAACCTAATAGACTAAAATTGAAATAGAGATTAGAATGAAATGAAAATAATTGAAATCACTTTCGACGACTTTACTATTACGACAGACAAATCAAAAATGGATATTGTTGCAATTCACGACTTCCTATCAAAATATTCAGGTTGGAGTGACAACATTCCTTTTGATAGAGTAAAGACTTCTATTGACAATTCGCTAAACTTCGGACTATTTCGTAACGACAAACAAATTGGATTTGCAAGAATCATATCGGACTTTTCGACTATTGCATATTTAGGGGATATTTATGTTTTGGACGATTATCGTGGACAAGGACTTTCAAAAAAACTAATGGACACTGTAATTGAACACCCAAATTTACAAGGACTAAGACGGTGGATTTTATTAACATCGACAGCAGATTGGCTTTATGAAAAGTATGGCTTTACAAAATTACCCAAACCAGAATTATATATGGAACTATTTGACCCAAATGTTTATAAAACTGAAATACAAAAACTTGACAAATAAATTAAAAATAAAAACAACGAACCGCTAACAAGGG
>CALQOD010000142.1 GCA_943332105.1 Chitinophaga pinensis
TACTAAAATGAGTGTGAACTAATGAACGATTTTTCATTGCCTCTTGCATTTACGCAACGAATTCAGCAGCAGCTGGGCGATGAAGCTAATTCATTTTTTGAGGCATTAAATACAAATCCATCCGTTTCTATTCGATTAAATCCGAATAAGGCCAGTGGTGTTTTGCTAAATGAAAAAGTCGATTGGTGTGATAAAGCTACCTATTTAAACGAACGACCTGTTTTTACACTAGACCCTCGTTTTCATGCTGGTGCTTATTATGTGCAAGAGGCAAGTTCAATGTTTATCGGTTTTGCTTTACAACAGATAATCGATTTTGAGCAAACACTCACCGCTATCGATTTATGTGCAGCACCTGGAGGTAAAACAACTCATCTATTGAGTTTATTGAATTCAGACAGTACTTTATTCAGTAATGAAATTATCTCTAATCGTAATTCGATATTACGCGAGAACATAGTTAAGTGGGGTTGTGCAAATGCGATTGTTACACAAGCTAACGTTGATGAATATGCGTCGTCAGGTCTAACAGCCGATATTATTTTAGTCGATGCCCCCTGCAGCGGTGAAGGCATGTTTCGCAAGGATAAAAATGCAATTACTGAATGGAGTGAAGAGAATGTTCAGAATTGTAGTATTCGTCAGACAGAGATTATTGATTCGATTTCAGCTTGTTTAAAAGAAGATGGAATTTTAGTTTATTCCACTTGCACGTATAATGAGCAGGAGAATGATTTGATAATTGAACATCTTCTCAATAATGATGAATTTGAAAAAGTTGATGTTTTAAATCTGCCTAATGGAATTGTTTCTACTAAGTATGGATATCAGTTTTACCCGCACAAAATTAAAGGAGAAGGATTTTATTGTTCGATCTTAAAATACAAGGGCGCAACTAAATCGGAACCTAAAGCAAGCAACATCAAACCTGCAACGAATTTTAAAAAACATCTAACGGAATATTTATCCAATGCTGATGAATTTATTCCCTATGAACACAAAGGCGAGCTCTATGCATTTCCTTTAGATAGCTGGAAGTATTTTCATCAGTTTCAGAAAAAACTGAGCATTCGTCAAGCAGGCTTGCATATGGGAACGATAAAAGGAGATATGATTATTCCTTCTCATGATCTGGCTTTAAGTAATCATTTGAATTTAACAATTATCAGATTTGAATTAGATAAAGAAAAAGCACTACATTATCTGAAAGGAGAGACGATTACAATAGATAGTGATTACAAAGGTTGGTGTCTTGCAACATTTGAAGGACTTCCACTAGGCTGGATGAAATTGATTCAAGGTCGTATGAATAATTATTATCCTAAATCATCGAGAATAAAAATGAACATTAGCGATTATGAAGGATGAAGAATTAGTTAAAGCATATAAACATCTAAAGAAAGATGCGCTGATGAAGGAAGTTTTAAAAGCCACTCCTGCCCTCACCTTTTCTCCTAATAAAAATCTATATCAATCTTTAATTCGAGCTATCGTTAGTCAGCAGTTATCCGTTAAGGCAGCAGCTACTATCTACGAACGGTTTCTAAATTTATTTCCAGGCAATGATCCTGCAGCAGAGATTGTTTTACGTCTCGATGATGAACAACTTAGAAATTGTGGACTCTCCTATCAAAAAGCTGGATACTTAAAGAATATTGCTCAATTCTCGTTGACTAACGGTTTGGATTACCGAAAACTTTATCGGAAGTCGGATGAGGATTTAATTGCTCATTTAACACAGATAAAAGGCGTTGGACAATGGACCGTAGAAATGATTTTAATGTTTTCATTAAATCGTTCAGATGTTTTTCCAGTAAATGACTTAGGAATACAAAATGCGATGAAAAAGATGTATGGCTTAGAAGGCAAAGGAAAGCAATTACATAAACAGATGATTCAAATTGCAGAGCAATGGCGTCCATATAGAACTATTGCCTCCCGACATTTATGGAAGTGGAAAGACGATAATAACGAATAAAAATGAAGTGGATAACCATTGGGGATATACATGGGCGTGACAACTGGAAATCGATTGACATCCATCAATACGACAAAGTGATTTTCATGGGCGATTATGTAGATGGTCGTGAGGAGCTAGATGAACTCAGAAATCTGGAAGAGATTATTAATTTAAAATTGAAGTATCCTGATAAAGTAGTCTTACTAATTGGAAACCACGATATCCAATACCATTGGTATTCTTCGAAGAGATTGCGAGTTTATAAGGAGAAATATGCATTAGACTACCAACGACTTTTTAAAGAAAATGAAGATTTTTTTCAATTGGTCTATTATGCACATGAACATTTATGGGTACATGCGGGCATAACGACGCGCTGGATACAATACATGGAAACGAACGGTCATGACTTTAAGGATTTAACAACCGAAAATTTAGTAGCGAATTTAAACCAATTATTAACCGAACGATGTAAGGATTTGTTCAGCGTTGGAAAAGCCCGAGGAGGAAATGATGTAGGTGGACCGTTATGGGCGGATGTAAGTGAATTAAGAGCCTCTCCTGCTCCATTTCATCAGATAGTTGGACATAATAAAATGATTGAGCCAACTCACTTTGATTTAGAACTTGGAAGCTTACGTTTTGCCGATTGCCTAACCCATTGCAACCATTTTTGGGTATATCACCCTAATGAACTTGCATGGAAAAAAGAGATCATTAACATAGGAAATAAATAATGGAATAAATATTACCTTTGCCGCTTATTAACCAAGCGATAGCCTTTTTGATGACCTCTTAAAATCTGTCGTATAAAATATTATTAAAATGCAAATAGGACAGCAAAAAGTAGTATCCGTAACCTATAGCTTGCAAAGCAGCTTAAACGGAGTAGATTTCGAACTAGTAGAAGATACAGGAACAGAGTTTCCATTAGTTTTTTTATTTGGTTCAGGACAATTAATTCCTGATTTCGAAAATAATTTAAGTGGCAAAGTTAGCGGCGACAAATTTTCATTCATTATCGAATCTGATAACGCTTACGGCCCTGTTGATGACGAAGCATTAGTTCGTGTTGGTATGGACATGTTTAAAGTTGATGGAGTTGTTGATATGGAAATTTTACGCGTAGGTAATGTTATTCCTTTGCTGGACAAAGATGGTAATCAGTTAGCAGCAAAGATTCTTTCTATTGATGATGAAACAGTATTATTAGACTTCAACCATCCTTTAGCAGGCCATACGCTACAATTCGATGGACAAGTAGTTGAGGTACGTGAAGCATCTGAAGAAGAATTAGCTCACGGACACGCGCACACTCCGGGTATGCACGACGACCACGATCATTAAGAAAAATTTAGAATAAAAATAAAAA
>CALQOD010000143.1 GCA_943332105.1 Chitinophaga pinensis
ACGATTGTTTTCATAAGAGTAGGTTAGGTGCGTGAATAAATTATCATCGTTCTTCTTGTCGTACCAATAATCTTCTTTTACAGTATTAAAATTCAATTTAACCGATTGTCGAACTTTTGATAATCGTTCGCTGTTACGAATGTTGAATAACAGATACGGTTGTATTTTTTCAAAATTAGATGACTGTATTTTATTCTCTTCATTATTCTCAAATGCAAATCTTCTAGCATCAACACCAATTACAACATTTTTTAAAAGTCCATTGTTTATTTGTAAAGTATAATTTACATTTCCTATTCCTGCTAACTGCTGATTTTTGAATCCATACATGGGTACCAATGCAAACTCAAAATCTCGCTTAGGTAAAAAATAATTATGAATGGCCACACCAGCCATCCATCCATTATGATAGTTGTATCCTAAGGCAGGAGCAATGTATAAAGCATTTTTAACAGGATAATTTATTTTGCCAAGAAACTCTATTCTGAAAGGGTCTGTTTTTTTAAATAATCCTTTTGTGCGAATTGAATTGTTGATGCGATTTACATCAGGCATATCATAGTTAGGGTCAATGGTAATTTTGTCACATCCTTTACAGCTAAAAATCACTTGTTCGTCTGGTGATTTAGGTGCTATCCATTTTGAATTCGTTATTTTTCCTCCTTTCATTCCTGCTAAAAAATATGGTGATTGCAATGAGCCTTTATTTTTTATTTTTAATTCATAGTTATCTCCAGAAGTTTTAATTGCTGATATTTTGTAATCTACTTTATCACTTGTATTAATTAAATCTTGAAAGAACCAGCTTAAATTTTTATCACTGACTTCTTCAAAAACTCTTTGCAAATCATTAGGGTAAGGATGTTTGAACGCCCATCGATCAAAATAGGTACGCATACAATTATCAAATGTCTCATCGCCCAAAAAGCTCTTAAAATAATTCAATACATAACCTGTTTTCATATAAACAATGGTTCCGTAATTCATGGAATTGTATTTTGCGGAATGAAGATCGATTGGTTGGTCGTTATTTTCAGCTGCAGATAGATTATAGGCAAATCCAAAAGCGTCTTTATAGTTTAAACGATCTAGTCCAACGATTTTATTAAGTACTCCAAGTCCCTCACTAAGGCTATTTGATAAGGAATCCGCTTTCGGTGGATATTTCGTTAAACTATAACGCATCTCATAAAACGAGTTAATTCCTTCATCCATCCAGGGATGTTCTCTTTCATTACTTCCAAATATTCCATAAAACCAGTTATGACCTACTTCATGAACTATAGTGGTTTCTAACGTTTTTGCATTACCGCTCGCACCTATGATTGTAACATTGGGATATTCCATTCCACCTCCTGCTGCTATAGTGCCATCAACCGCAGTGCAATGGTTATATGGATAGTCTCCAATCCAATTGGAATAGTATTTCAAGGCATCTTTAATATATTCAGGACTTCTCATCCACAACTTATATTCGTTATTGGTAAACAGCGACCATGTTGTCACTTTTTTACCACTTCTGTCTAATACAATTTCGTCTTTTAATACGTGGTAACGTTTATCAGCAAACCATCCGAAATCATGAATTTTTTCTTGATGAAAATGGATGGTTTTTAGTTTTTCCGAGCTCTTTGGAAAACTCATATCCTTTTTTTCATCAGGTATTAATACATCTACTTGATTCATTGTAGCAATAGCTAATCCATTCATGCGCGTAATCTCAGCAGCATTGTCGCTATTAGTGTCTTTAATTAAATCGCCGGTCGCACCCACTACATAATTTTCAGGCAGTGTAAGGTATACATCAAAAGTCCCATATTCTGAATAAAATTCTCCTTGATTTAGATAAGGCATGTTATGCCATCCAAACTGATCGTATACTGCTGGCTTAGGATACCATTGCGTAATAGCATAGGCTTGCCCAATATGACCTAATCGTGAAAATTTCCCGTTGGGGATTTTAACTTTAAAAGGCGTAGTGATTACTGCTCTTTGTCCTGGAAAAAGTGGTTCATTAAGCATTAATTTACAGTAGTCATTATGTAGTCCATCGAATTCAACTTGTACTGATTTAGTGTTTACCTTAAAATCAATTGAGTCGATATGTCCGCGGTCTTTTTCTTCTGCAAAATAAAGGGCGCTGTTACCTTGGTTTAATTCCTGCTGACATAACGCTGTGTTTTTGTCTTTGTATGCATTAGGCCAAAGATGAATGTAAATAAATTGTAATGTGTCATTAGAACGATTGATATATTCAATATTGATATTCGCAGCAATCGTATGATCATTATCATTAAGGTTGCAATGTATTTTATAGTTTACTTCCTGCTGAAAATAATTTTTTTGAGCGAATGAAAGTTTACATATGAATAATGTAGATAATAGAAGAGCTATCTTGGGAAACATAAATATTTAATATTTTTTCAAAACAAATTTAATACGAATTACTATATGTTTGGAATTCATCAATACTACTTCAAATAAAACTTATAATAATTAAAATTATTTTTCGGCCTAAAGTTTAAATAAATTTAGAATTATAAGATGAAACAATTTAAGTTCCTATTGCAACTTAAGCAAAACGGATTTTCCTTCACGCTAATTTTAAGGCAAAATTACCAGCATTTGCAAATACTAATTTGGAGTATGAGGAAGTATACGAAGATGTGACTGGTGGAAAACGCTAACTCGTAATGGGGGAACTGATAGAATAGATAAAATCTATTTTGAGGACAGGATAATCCTATAAAATTAAAACCGCTATTAGCTGCCCTTTTTTATGATGATATTTTTTTTGATGTTGTCACTTTTAAATTTGCAACAAAATCATCAAATAAGTATTCAGAGTCGTGTGGGCCAGGTGCAGCTTCTGGATGATACTGAACAGAAAAAGCTGCTTTATCTTTTACTCTTATACCTTCAATACTATTATCATTTAAATTGATATGGGTTATTTCTACAATGTCTGATTTTTCTACATCTTCAGGTATCACCGCAAATCCATGATTTTGTGATGTGATCTCACATTTCCCAGTAATAATATTTTTTACTGGATGGTTAATGCCACGGTGACCATTATGCATTTTAAAAGTTCGTATGCCACATGCTTCTGCAAGAAGTTGATGCCCTAAGCAAATGCCGAAAACTGCTAAATTGGTATTTAACATTGCTTTTACTTTCGCAACTGTTTCTTCCATCGCACCGGGGTCGCCAGGTCCATTACTCAACATAAAACCATCAGGCTCCCATTGCATAATTTCATCAAACGAAGAGGAGT
>CALQOD010000144.1 GCA_943332105.1 Chitinophaga pinensis
GCAGCTATTTCTTTTTGAATATAACCCGCTTCGATCGCAGCAACGGCTCCACCCATCTCATCAATCTTGTGAATATATTCCCAGGCCTTTTCTTCCACTTCTTTTGTTAGTGCTTCTACATAATGACTACCACCTAATGGATCAACAGTCATCGTTGCACCGCTTTCATATGCTACAATTTGTTGTGTACGTAACGCAATTCTTGCAGCTTCTTCCGTAGGCAAGGCAAGCGCTTCATCAAATCCGTTGGTATGCAACGACTGCGTACCACCCAAAACAGCAGCTAACGCCTGAATAGTAACACGAACAATATTGTTTTGTGGTTGCTGCGCAGTAAGCGTTGAACCTCCTGTTTGTGTATGAAAGCGCAACATCATTGCACGCGGATCAGTGGCACCTAAATCACTTGTAATTTGCGCCCACATCTTACGCGCAGCTCTGAACTTTGCTACTTCTTCAAATAAGTTGTTATGCGAATTAAAGAAGAATGAAAGTCGCTTTGCAAAAACATTTATATCAAGTCCTTTGTCGATTGCTGCTTGTAAATATGCTTTACCATCTGCTAATGTAAATGCTAATTCCTGAACAGCATTAGCACCAGCTTCACGAATATGATAACCCGAAATAGAAATAGTATTCCACTTTGGTAGCTCTTTGCTGCAGTATTCAAAAATATCAGTGATGATGCGCATGCTCGGCTTTGGAGGATAAATATATGTTCCTCTTGCAGCATACTCTTTCAAAATATCATTTTGTATCGTGCCAGAAATATTAGCCAAATTAGCACCTTGCTTTTTTGCTAACGCGATATACATACACAGCAACACAGAGGCCGATGCATTAATTGTCATCGATGTCGTTATTTTCTCCAATTCAATTCCTTTGAAAAGGATTTCCATATCGGCCAACGAATCGATAGCCACACCAGCTTTTCCTACTTCACCATCTGATAAATCGTGTGTAGAATCGTAACCAATTTGCGTGGGCAGATCAAAGGCAACCGACAATCCAGTAGTTCCCTGATTCAATAAAAAGTGATAGCGCTCATTGCTATCTTCTGCCGTACTGAATCCTGCATACTGACGCATTGTCCACAACTTACCACGATACATATCTGGTTGTACTCCTCTTGTAAATGGAAACTTTCCTGCATCCTCCCCTCCTTCAGATGAATAAATTCTATTTACTTCAATTCCAGAATCAGTAGTTGTTTTTTTTGATGTATCGTTCGACATGGCTTAAAACAATTGTGCTACTTCTGATTTTAGAATGCCTAATGCTTTTTGCGTAGCGAAATTTTCTTTTGCTATAATTTCATTGAAAAAATGTTCGCTTAATTCGTGAGCTGGCGCATCTGAATGAATTGTTGCTGCAGACATATTAATTTGACGAACTACTTCTTCTTTCGTGTTTCTTATTATATTCCATAAAGCAGGAGAAATATAAATCTGCATTGCTAAATTATGTTCAAATTCGTCACGAACCATTGTAATCAGTGACCTTTGAAATTCTTGTACAGTCATCGTTGGTTCATACTGATTTAATAACATATTATTTGGCGAAATTCGCTCTAAATACAATGTCAATCGTTCATAAGCCTGCAAGCGCAAAGGCAAAGTGTCTTTTTGATTCGATATTTTAATATCCAATAACTTAAGATTTTGCTCTCGTTGTAAAAACTTCTTGATTAAAAGATAGGATGTACTTGCTACAATTAATGGAGGCAGCGTAAATACAATCAACATAACAATATCGTTCGATAATTCCATAACAAATATTTGACGGTCAAATATCGTAAAAATGGGTGTGAAAACTCGCTCTTAATACAATGTATTTTAGGTTAAAGCGTTCTTCAATTTTAGAAATAATTAAAATTGATTATTTAATCCTCTCATAATGAACCCTAAACAACATTAAAAATGTTATTAAACGAGGTAGAGATGGCCGCTTTTTTTAATATTTTTGTTATCTCTATAGAGCTCTATGAATTATCTATCGCAAAGAATTAACGAATTAGAAGAATCGGCAACGATTGCAATGTCTCGCCTGAGTCGTGAATTACAGGAACAAGGTCATGATATTATCAACCTAAGTTTAGGAGAACCTGATTTTGTTACGCCGCAAGATATTCGCGAAGCAGCTAAAAAAGCGATTGATGATGGGTTCACATTTTATCCTCCCATTGCAGGATATTCAGATTTAAGAAAAGCAATTAGCGAAAAATTTAAACGCGAAAACATCCTTGATTTTTCTCCCGATCAAATTGTAGTGTCTACAGGTGCTAAGCAAAGTATTGCTAATGTGGTTATGAGTTTAGTTAATCCAGGAGAAGAAGTAATTATTCCAACTCCATACTGGGTTTCTTATTCTCAAATTATAAAACTTGCTGGTGGTGTTCCTGTTTTTATTAAAACAACACTTGAAACCGATTTTAAGCCAACTGCAGAACAGATTAAGAATGTTATTACTCCAAAAACAAAACTTTTAATGTTTTCATCGCCTTGTAATCCTACTGGTTCGATGTATTCAAAAGAAGAATTAAAAAGTATTGCTGAAGTTATTCTTCCTCATCCACATATTTTTATTTTGTCGGATGAAATCTATGAGCACATTCGATTTGAAGGAATGCATGAGAGCATTGCCCAATTTGATTTTATTAAAGAGCGAGTCATTATTGTGAATGGTGTATCTAAAGGATATGCAATGACGGGATGGCGTATTGGTTATATTGGTGCAAGTAAAGAAATTGCTATGGCATGTGATAAAATGCAAGGTCAGTTTACTTCTGCTGCATCATCAATTGCGCAAAAGGCTGCTTTAAAAGCAATAAGTACTGATTGGACTGAATATGCGTACATGAAAGATTTGTTTTTAAAACGGAGAGATCTTGTGTTAGAACTAATGGCTCACATTCCAGGTTGGAAATTCAACAAGCCGAAAGGAGCTTTTTATGTTTTCCCTAATGTAACTTATTTCTTTGGTAAGTCTGACGGAACAATAACAATTAACACAGCGAATGATTTATGTATGTATTTACTTAAAGAAGCAAAAGTTTCATTAGTGAGTGGAGAAGCATTTGGCGATGATCAATGCATTCGTATTTCCTACGCAACATCAGAAGAAATCTTAACAGAGGCATTATTTAGAATAAAAAACGCATTAGCTAAACTTCATTAATTAACTTTGTCATCAGTGAATAATATTCAACA
>CALQOD010000145.1 GCA_943332105.1 Chitinophaga pinensis
ACGACTCCCGTTAAGAATCGCCATTTATACTTAATAAAATACTTGTTTATCGATTTTAAATCTCTCACAATACAACTTACTGAAAATCAATTTTAATTAGACTTTTAAATGCCTTTAAACAGGTCCGTAAAGGTATAAACTTCGAGCATAATATTATTTAAACATTCTGCAATTTTTCTTTGCTATCAAGTAAATAAAAAAACTAACTTTGCGGCTCAATTGCATAAGACCTAACCAATCATGATTGAAGTTAAAGAATCAAGTTCCATAGTAGCCCCATTGGCTTGCAATATTTTCGAAAATATTGCAGAAAGTAAACACGAACAAATTGTTTTTTGTAACGACCCTGAAACTGGATTAAAGGCAATTATTGCTATTCACAATACTAATTTAGGGCCTGCACTTGGTGGAACGCGTATGTGGATGTTTAAAACAGAAGCAGAAGCATTAAATGATGTAATGCGTTTATCACGTGGCATGACTTATAAAGCGGCTATTTCAGGATTAAATTTAGGAGGTGGTAAAGCTGTAATTATTGGAGATAGCAAAAAAGATAAAACAGAAGCCTTGTTCCGTCGTTTTGGAAGATTTGTAAATAACTTAAACGGACAGTATATCACTGCTGAAGATGTTGGAACTTCAACAAAAGATATGGAGTATGTATCAATGGAAACAAAATCGGTTACAGGGCTACCTGAATCGATGGGTGGTGGCGGAGACCCTAGCCCTGTTACAGCATATGGAGTTTACATGGGCATGAAAGGTTCGGCAAAATTTGCATGGGGAAATGACGATTTGAATGGCAAAAAAGTATTAGTTCAGGGTGTTGGTAATGTGGGAAGGAATTTAGTGAGCCACTTGACGAAAGAAGGTGCTGTTGTTTACATTGCAGATATTAACGAAGAACTTTTGAATAAAGTAGCTACTGATTACGGCGCTACAGTAGTTAATAACGAAGGATTATACGATTTAGATATTGACATTTATGCTCCCTGCGCATTAGGTGCAACACTAAACACGGAAAACATTTCTCGTTTAAAATGTTCAATCATTGCAGGTGCTGCTAATAACCAATTAGCTCATGAAACTATTCACGGACCAATGTTAGTTGAAAAAGGAATTGTTTACGCGCCAGACTTCTTAATAAATGCAGGTGGATTAATTAATGTTTATTCTGAATTAAAAGGATATGATCGCGCTAAAGCATTAGCTCAAACAGAAAATATTTACAATTTAACAATAGATATTTTAAAGAGTGCGCAAGCAGATGGAATAAATACGCAATTAGCGGCTATGCAAATAGCTGAAAAACGTATTTATAATAAATAGTTGACCTAGGAAATTTACGCGTGTTGCGAAGTGAAAAATCTTCAAAGTCACGTAAGTTTTAATGAAATAAAAAGTTCTTTAATACTTGTTGAAATAAAAATATATGTTGAGCAGAAGACAACTTAGAATTCGCGTGATGCAAGCCTTGTACTCCTATTATCAATCAGACAACAAGGACATGTTGCAAACAGAACAAGAGCTTTTAAGAGGAACTAATAAAATACACGAGTTATATTTGCTAACCATGCAAATGATATTAGAACTTGTTAGCCAGGAAGAACTTTATTATGCCGACCAACCTTTCAGCGCTGTCACAGGTACTAAGAAGTCGGTTGAAAGAAAATTAGGTGATAATATTTTTGTTCAGTGGTTACAAAACAACTTATCGTTTTCTAGGCAAGTGCGAGATGGTAAAATATCATGGCAAAATGAAATGGATGCGGTCAAAAAATCGTTTTTTCAAATCAGACAAGCCGATCAGTATAAAGAATATTGTAAAAACCCTATCCCTTCTATTAGAGAAGAAATTGATTTTATTACATGGGTTTTTGCTGAGGTATTTACGCGTCAGGAATTTGTTTTTTCAACTTTAGAAGAAAAATCTATTTATTGGGCCGAATCGATCGAATTAATTCAAGGCATGATTAATAAAACGCTGGAAGGATCTAAATCAAAAGGAGAATTTAAGTTGTTAAGCCTCTTTAAAGATGAAGAAGATGATATTCGTTTTATGCGTGATTTAGTAATAAACACTATTAAGGATGACGAATACTTGACACAAATCATCTCTGATAAAACCAAAAATTGGGAAGCTGATCGTATAGCAATGGTAGATATTATTCTGATGAAAATGGCATTGACAGAAATGTTGCATTTGACTTCTATACCTGTTAAAGTGAGCATCAATGAATATATCGATATTTCAAAAGATTACAGCACTCCCAATAGTAAATCATTTATTAATGGAATAATTGATAAATTAGCAATAGAATTAAAATCAAAGGGCAAAATTGTAAAAATTGGCCGAGGCTTAATGGAATAAAATACGATGAAAACTAACTTGGCTTACGCAATTGTTTTTGCAACTACCTTTTTGATTTCTTGTGGATCAAATAAAGATGAAAAAAATGCTTCAGGTGAAGTAATTGTTTCACCAGATATAGTTAACAATCCTGAAACAGCAAATGGAGAAGTCTTAAATAACACAGGTTTGCCTAAATTTGATTTTGCCGAAATTACTCACGACTTCGGAACGCTTAAAAGTGGATCCTCTGTTACCTATGAATTTAAATTTAAAAATAGTGGCGATAAAGATTTAATCATCGCACAAGCAAAGGGCTCTTGTGGTTGCACACAACCTGAATACCCGAAAGATCCTGTTGCACCTGGTGATGAAGGTGTGATTAAAGTAACATTTAACAGCACTGGCATCAGCGGACAAATTACAAAAAATGTTACCATCATTGCTAATACATCACCCTCTACAAAAGTATTAACTATAACAGCAGAAGTTATCAAATCTAAATAAGAACATTATAAACATGAACACACTACTAATACCATTACAAATGGGCGGTGGCGCTATTCAACAAATTATTCCTATTGCACTCATCATGATTGTATTTTACTTCTTCATGATTCGTCCGCAAACTAAAAAACAGAAGTTAGAAAGAGAATTTAAAGATTCCTTAAAAGAAGGTGAAAGAGTAGTAACGATTGGCGGTTTACATGGTAAAATTACATCCGTAAAAGAGAAAACTTTTATTGTTGAAGTTGCTAAAGATGTAAGAGTAGAAGTAGAAAAAACTGCTATCTCTGCTGAAGTAACCAAATCGTACACTACGAATATTGCTAAGT
>CALQOD010000146.1 GCA_943332105.1 Chitinophaga pinensis
ATGGTACCATCAATCCCGATAGAAATCAGGATATTTTTCCCATACAAAAGAAGTTTACGACGCAGAGCGCCTTCATCCTTCACGCGGCATGGCTGGATCAGGGTTGCCCCCATTGTCCAATATTCCTTACTGCTGCCTCCCGTAGGAGTCTGGTCCGTGTCTCAGTACCAGTGTGGGGGATCATCCTCTCAGACCCCCTACCGATCGTAGCCTTGGTGAGCCGTTACCTCACCAACTAGCTAATCGGACGCATGCCCATCTTTAACCACCAAAGTTTTGGCATCAATGAAATGCTTCATCGATGCTTTATGCGGTATTAATCTTCCTTTCGGAAGGCTATTCCCCAGTTAAAGGTAGGTTGCATACGCGTTACGCACCCGTGCGCCACTCTCATCCAGATATTGCTATCCGAAATCCCGTTCGACTTGCATGTATTAGGCCTGCCGCTAGCGTTAATCCTGAGCCAGGATCAAACTCTCCATTGTAAATTTTTGTTATCTACACTAAGTAGAAATGATTTGCTCAGATTTCTTACCATCCCGCCGGTGGCGGGACAGGCTTATTATTTCCTTCCAATCCTTCAAAGAACGTTGTACCTGTGTTAAACTTCAACACTATAATTAATTTGGTTACAATCTGTATGAACTAACCCGTTTTGTTGTTTTCGGGGGTGCAAAGATAACAACTTTTATTTTACACTACCAAATTTATTTGAAACTTTTTTAGAACTTTTTCACATTCAACTGCGGATATCCGCAAACGGGAGTGCAAAAGTAGTTAAGGATTTGATAACTCAAAATAAATCCAATATTATTTTGGTGATATCCTTTTATTAATTTATGGATCAGCTATTTACGTTTTATAATTGATTGGACTGTGATTGATTTATTCCTAAAAGGATGCTATAAAAATGTAAATTCCTATCAAAATCTAATTCTATTTAACTTAAAAAACACATTCGAAAGCTTAATATTGACAAAAATCCAATTACTTTGGATGCTAAATAATCACATCATTATGGATTCAATCATAGTAGCCACAGGTATAAATAAATCATATTCGAGTCATAAAGCGTTAGAAAATGTCAATATTTCTATTCCCCAAAAATCAATTTATGGATTACTTGGGCCTAATGGAGCCGGCAAAACAACTTTTATTCGACTACTTACCCAAATTACAAGGCCCGATTCGGGGACAATTTTATTTAATGGCCGTCCGATTAATGTTAATGACATATTAAATATGGGCTATTTACCAGAAGAAAGGGGGCTTTATAAGAAAATGGAGGTTGGGGAACAAGCGATATACTTAGCTCAATTAAAGGGCTTAAGTCGGTCGGAAGCCATAAATCGTCTTAAATATTGGTTTGAAAAGTTTGAAATTACTTCTTGGTGGCGAAAAAAAGTTGAAGAGCTTAGTAAAGGAATGCAGCAAAAAGTCCAATTTATTGTCACGATTATACATGGGCCGCAACTCGTCATATTAGATGAGCCCTTTTCAGGATTCGATCCTATCAATGCAGAACTAATTAAAGAAGAACTAATCAGACTCAATAATTCAGGGTCTACTATAATATTATCTACACATCGTATGGAAAGCGTGGAAGAATTATGCACCGATATTGCATTGATTAACAAATCAAGAGTGCTTTTATCCGGCCCAATTAAAGAAGTTATCCGTGCTAACAGCGACAATAACTACGAAATTAATTATAAAGGAGAGCCAAATCCATCTGTGTTTTCAAAATACGGCATCATTAGCCATTCAACAGGTATTGAT
Organism: Chitinophaga pinensis; assembly: GCA_943332105.1. Taxonomy (GTDB): domain Bacteria; phylum Bacteroidota; class Bacteroidia; order AKYH767-A; family OLB10; genus CAINEC01. Next base: position 1,780 of record CALQOD010000146.1, read on the forward strand.
TATAATACTGCAGTAATTAAACTAAATGATTCTACTTTAAATAAAACACTTTCGGAAATCATCCCCGCAATTGAACTTGTTTCTGTGAATGAAATTAAACCAACTATGAACGAAATTTTCGTTAAAACAGTAAAAAACGATACAAATGCATAAAATCAAACTGATTATAGCTCGTGAGTTCTTAACAAGAGTAAAGAAAAAGTCCTTTATAATAATGACCATTTTAGGACCTATACTTTTTGGCGCAGTCGCAATTATGCCTGCATTAATTCAAAAACTATCTGAAAAAGAGACATATAAAATAATACTTATTGATGAAGCGCCTAAAATTTTTCAAACTCACTTACTTAGTAATGCAGGTCTGCATTTTATTAATGATACCTTATCTATTAAAGAAGCAAAGTTGAAATTTTCAAAATATGAGGCTGATGCCATATTATACATTCCTGCCGATTATATTAAGAATTCGCACCTTATTAGATTAATATCTGAAAAGCAACTAGGTATTGAAGTTAAATCAACTATAGAAGAAGTTCTATCTCACGAAATCGAGGTTACAAAAATTAAAGCATTAGGTCTAACACAAGAACAGGTTGAAACGACAAAAACCGAACTATCAATTAAGACTCAAACTTTAAATGGGGAAAACAACGATTCAGAACTAGCTACTTTTGTAGGCTTTTTTACAGGCGGCCTAATATACTTTTTCATTTTCTTTTATGGTACGCAAGTTATGCGTGGTGTTATTGAAGAGAAAACAAATAGAATAATCGAAGTTTTAATTAGTTCTGTAAAGCCTTTTGAACTTATGATGGGGAAAATTATTGGAATTGCATTTGTAGGCCTAACACAATTTTTACTTTGGATTATTTTGTCGTTTGCAATAACAAATTTTGCCTCCAATTACCTTGAAAATTCAAAATTAGACACAAAAAATATTGCGCATCAATTAGAAGACAAGTCCATTAACCACGTTGACAATTCTAAAGTAACTGAAACTATTCAGCAAAATTTAGCAGCAATCAATTTCCCGCTAATTTTAAGTTGTTTTATATTCTATTTTCTTGGCGGATATCTTTTTTATAGTTCACTTTTTGCAGCGGTTGGGTCTGCCGTTGACAATGAAACAGACACTCAGCAATTTATTTTGCCGATTACAATACCCTTAATATTTGCATTTATCGTTGCACAAAGTGTAATTGGCGACCCTAATAGCCAATTAGCATATTGGTGTTCATTTATTCCATTTACTTCGCCTATCGTAATGATGGTTAGAATATCATTTGGAGTTCCATGGTATGAACTCGCAATTTCGATGATATTATTAATTGCTGGTTTTATTCTAAGTACTTATTTAGCAGGAAGAATTTACAGAGTAGGGA
>CALQOD010000147.1 GCA_943332105.1 Chitinophaga pinensis
CATAAATTAAACTTAACATCGCTCTATGCTTTAGGTTTATCAGTGACTCTAAAATGGACCTCACTTCCGATTTGCTTAATACATTCGGTAATCGTTTTTCTCTTCTTGGTCGTTGAATAAAATCTACTTCCATTGTTCTATTAAATCGATTTCTGTAAAATAATTTAATTGCATTTATAACCTGGTTTTGATAACTGGCAGAATAATTATTTTTAAGGATGTGCTCGTTGTTGAATTTAATTAAATGTTCGATTGTTAAATGTTCGAGATTTTCTGTCGCATTAAATTTGAAAAAGATTTGTAGGGCATCACTATATGTTTTGATTGTGTTTTTGCTATAGCGCCTGTAATTCATGTAGCTTTTAAATGCTTCAAGCTGTTGTGTTGTATTCATGGTTTTTAGGTTTTTAAAAAGGAGCAATAAACCTATAAAAACGAATAATTATGTGTAAATAAAATCAAGTTTTAGAACTTGTTTTTTATCGATTTGTTGATAAATTGCTCATTAATAGCAAGCATTTCACCTTCCTCAACATTCCTTATCTTTATATCATGCTAGTAAAGGTTCATCCCGAAAATCCAGAGGCGCGTAAGATTGATCAGATTGCGCAAACACTTTTGAAAGGTGGGTTTCTATTATTTTTTTGAATTTTTTGGTTTGATTTTTTTTGAATTTTTATTTTCTTTTAATTCTGTTTTTACATTTAAAGCCGTAACCACTTTTTTGCCTGTTTGTGTTTCCAGTTCTAATCGTGCTACGTTTGCTACATTTCCACCACGTTTAGCAATTTTTGAACTCTCTTCAAAAGTTTCAGGATTTTCTGTTTGTGAAATATCTTTAGTAGAAGCTTCCGCAAGCATACTTAAAATCAGTTCGGTGTTTGTCATATTGTCCCGCAGATTTTCTTTTTTCAATCCTTTGAGAATTTTATATTCTTTGGTGGTATTACCCGACCAAGCCTTGGTAATAATGTCTGTTAAAGTTGCAAATTGAATCCCCTCTTTCAAACCTCTTTTTTTCCATTCGTCGGTGAGTTCTTTACGAATTTCAATACTTTTCAGTCGTTGGTTTATCCAGTTTTCAGAATAGCCCAATTGCATATATTGCTCTAATGCTCTGTCAATAGTAATTTCAGGGTCTTGCATTTCGTCTAAACGTTCCGATGCTAATCGTGCTAGCCACAACTTAAATGGTTCTGCTTTGGGTGACGGTATTGATTGAATTAGCCTGAAAATTTGTTCGGTATCGGCAACATCGGTTTTATAAAACTTGCCGTCTGATGATTGCATTTTCAGTTGTCCGATTTTTTCGGACAACTCACTTCCTTCCTTTTTTAGCTTAGTTTTTAAGTCATTCCAGTATTTTCTTGGACGGTCTGTTCCTGTTAGTACTTCAATTACATCAATAACAGAAATATACCAAAGTTCTTTTTCTTCGTCCCAATGGGTACGGACTTGTTTATGTTCAAATATTTTGACGGCGTTTTCCTTTTTCATCGATGTGTTATTTATGATTTTTGAAAATTAAATTCAGTCCAATTTGTTATTAGAAAAATGTAGGGTGTAAACTTAAATACTAAAAAAACGATTGCAAAATCAGATGTTTGGTTTTAGATGTAAGATATTCGATTTGTTAGTAATTTCTTGTTCTATCATTCATTAATTCCCCCTTCCTCAACATTCCTTATCTTTACATCATGCTTGTAAAGGTTCATCCCGATAATCCAGAGGCGCGTAAGATTGATCAGATTGCGCAAACACTTTTGAAAGGTGGAGTAATTATCATTCCTACGGATACCATTTATGCATTAGCATGCGATCTTTATCAGTATAAAGCCTTTGAACAAATCGCACGCATGAAGGATATACGTGCTGATAAAGCCAACTTCTCCTTGCTCTGCAGCGACCTTAGCAACGTTTCCGAATTTACGAAGCCTTTCGATCGTGCAATTTATAAGTTGCTCAACAAAGCGTTCCCAGGACCCTTTACGTTTATCCTAGAAGCATCAAGTCATCTGCCTTCGGTATTTAGAAGTCGTAAGAAAACAATAGGACTACGTGTGCCCGATAATAAAATTGTGCAAGCACTCATTGAGAAACTAGGACACCCCATCATAGCAACTTCTTTACATGATATGGATGAAATAAAAATTTATCCAACAGACCCCGAAGAAATCTTTGAAGTATATAATCACCAAGTCGATTTAGTAGTAGATGGTGGGATAGGGAGTATCGTTCCCTCAACAGTAGTAGATTGTACCGGCGATGAGCCTGTCATCACTCGACAAGGTTTAGGAGAAATAATTTTATAGTTCTTCGATATGAACCGCTGAGTTACTCAAATGACTCATCAGTTCATTACTATCGCCGTGTATCGTATAAACGATTTTTGCTTCGCTTTCTGTAATGGTATTCAACAAATCGTTCCAGTCGCTGTGGTCAGACACGGGTAACTTAATATCATATCCTTCTTGTAATCGATCCCATCCCGAAGCCATGCCTCGTAAATAACTAATATCCGATGCATAGGATTGTAAAACTAATGGCGGAACAATGTAAATGTTATTACTCGTCTTTTTGAAAACTTGTTTCTGATAGGGTAGCCATTCTCCTAATTCAAATCCTGCTTCTTCATACACACGATGGTACTTCGAAATTTTAGGATGTACCATTATTTTAAATTCCGGCTTTAGGTCCGCAAACAACTTTGTTAATCGCTGTGCCTTTCCTAACGTGTAGGCACCTACGATATAATTCGTGTTTAAGGCCACATCGAAGGCTTTTAACGAATCTTCGTCGGCGGGATGTGTTTTTCCCTGCTGCGCAAAGGTCGTTTCTGTAATGAGCACATCGCACTTAACCTGCTCATAAGCCTCGCAAGAGGTATCTGATTGTCGTTTATAGTCGCCAGTATAATTAATGATTCGTCCTTCATGCTTCCAAACAATCTGCGCAGATCCTAGCATATGTCCTGCGGGAATGAACTGAAAAAAAACGCCATTCACTTCAAACCATTCGTGATAATCAGGAGTGATTACGGTATCAGCAAA